>JBJTRR010000827.1:0-4476 GCA_046076185.1 bacterium
AAACAGCGGCCCGATGACGGAACTTGACCTGAAATGGGCCAGGATGACCGGCAAGAAGGTGGTGCTTTTGAGCCAGGCCCAGGGCCTGACCACCACCGGCACCGAGCTGATTTTGAAGCGGCCGGGCGGTGCCAAGGCCGATGAAGTTTACATTCGTGGGACACCCGAAGAACCGCTTTTTGTTGAACGCATTGAATATGTAAAAGACCGGGCCGGCCTGGCCACTGAGCAGATCCGCTCAATTGAAACCATGACAGCGCAAGACATTACGCTGTTTGATGAAAAGCCAGAACCGGCCACCACTGGCCCGGCCCAGGCCGTTGCCAACACAGCCATTGAAGTGGCCACAGTGGTGGCCCGGGGCAAGGGTCAGGTAGAGGTGCGTGACGGCCGCAACCAGCCGGTGGTTCGCTCGGCAAGCTGGTCTCAGCAGGCTGTGATGGTGACTGACGGCACAGGCGACTCGGCCAGGAAAGTCATTACGCTTGCCGGAAAGGCCCATGTTTGGGACGCTAAATCTGGCACGCTTGATTCGGCCCAGTCGCTGGAAGTCTGGCTTTCGCCCAAGGCCAAAACGGTCGAGGTGGCCGCTGTGAAGCAGCCTGCTGCCGAACCCGGCAAGCCGACTGGGGATGGGCGAAGCCGCGAGGCTGCTGCCGGGCTATCGTCAAGGTCGTATGAGATGGAGCGGGTCAGGGCTCTGAAAGATGTCAAACTTGTGGCCGACAACCGCTATCTGTCGGCCAGAGAACGGCTTGATGTCGAATTCCTGCCTGGCACCACTGCGCCCGCCCAGCCCGCCCGCGACATTGCCACCAAGCCTGATGCCCGCGTGAAGCCGACCGCACTATGGTCTGAAGACGCTCCAGCCTCATCGTCAGCCACACCTTCTGTAGCCTCATCGCCAGCCAGCGGTGCAGCCGCCGCCGGGCCCAATCGGCCTTCGCCCAGGGTCTCGGTCGATGCCAATCGCATCTGGGCCCGCCTTGGCCCCAACCCCAACGCCCCTCGTCAGCAGGGCGGCAATGTACAGACGCAAGCCATTTCAGCCACTCCGGCGGGCATTGAGTTGATCGAAGCCCGCCTGCGCGGCGATGTCAAATTCAATCAGGATAATGTCGACCCGGCCAAAAAGGCCTCGACGGTTGAGGCCCAGGCGGTTGACGTGGTGCATCAGGGGCAGGCCATGTATCACCTTCTGGCCTACAGCTTTGATCCCTCCTCAGGCAAACCGGCGTCGGCTGCCCAGCCGCCAGTGCATATTGTCTCAGACCAGTTTGAGCTTGATGGCCCGATTGTCGCCCTTGACCAGCAGGCCAGTTATGCCAAAGTCGATGGCCAGGGGCAGATTCGCCAGTGGCTTGGCTCAGAATTGCTAAAGCAGGAAGGTTACCAGAACGCAACTGCTGCCAATAACCGGCCTGCAAGGCCTGCAACAGGCAAGCCCCAGCTCGCTACCATATCATGGCGGGAAAAGATGCAGTTCATGGGTATGCCGCTTGACAGGGACGGCAAGCCACTGCTGGCCCAGGCCCAGTTCAGCGGCGGCACAAAGGTGCACACAAACGACGCCATGCTGGAATCGGAACAGCTGTATGTCTATTTTGACCGGCAGATTCCGCTTGATCAGGTGCGTTCGCCAGGTCTTGAAACCGGCATGCAACCGTCAACGCCCGCTGCCGGCCCGGCTACCATGCCGAAGCCTGAAATCGCCTATGTTCAGGCAACCGGTGCCGTCACCATGATCAACCGCCAGCGGCAGGGCCAGACGGATAAGGTCATGCAGCTTCAGCGGCTTCAGGGCGAAAAAGTGCTTTACGACAAAGCCTCTGACACCTTTCAGGTTGACAAGAAAGGCATAGTCAGGCTTTACGAACGTAATGACGGCAAAACCCAGCTCACACGGCTTATGCCTGCTTCTAAGGATAAACAACCGTCAAACCCCGGTTCCAGGCCTTTCAGCCTGACCCGGATCGAGTTTCTTAAGGGCATGACAGGCCGGCTTGGTTTCGACCCCAATGCCACGCGCCAGGCCAATCAGGCCAAAGACCGTTCGGCCGAGTTCTTCGGCAATGTGCAGGTGCTGCATGGTCAGGTCAGCGGCGAATTCCGCGACCTTAGCGTTGATCACCCGCCCGCCGACTTCGCCCTGCTCTCCTCAGAATGGCTCAAGGTGGAAAGCCTGGCCAGCAAGGATAAGCCCGACGAACCCCGCAACCTGCTTTTCGCCCAGGGTAATGCCCTGGCCCGCACCGGCGACATGGCCACCCAGGGCGACCAGATCCACTTCGACGCCACGGCCCAGCTCTTTCACGTCTTCGGCCAGAACGGCCGGGAAGTCTCTATCGTACACCAGACCAAACCCGGCAGCCCGCCCTCTGTGGCACGTGGCTCGGCCCTGGTTTATAACCATGTCACCGGCGAGTCGCAGCTGGTCGATCCCAAGACCATCCAGCTGATCGACCCCAATTCTGGCACCCGCCCGGCCCTCGGCCCGCCCAAGCCAGCCCCTGTCCAGCCCAAGCCTGAACGCACCCCCATCCGCCTGCCGCCCGCCTCAAGCCGGGAACGCCGCAGCTTCTGACACCCGCCGGCTGAACGAGGCGGCCGCAACACTGCCGGCCTGCACACTTGACGCTAATTCCACCGTCTTCATACACTTGAATGAAGCGGCCCGCGTATTGCCGCCGGCACCGAACCACCAGAGCGTGAGCAGCACCATGGCCAGCGGACCTCAGCAGAACCCGGACGAGGATCCGATCGACGTCGATTTCAGCCCGGCCTCGCCCGCCCCGGGCCGCATCGGCTTCCATCCCGCCGCCGGCTCTCTGGGCCAGGTCGCCTTCGACCCCGACCAGGCCAGTTCGGCCGACGACCTCTTCGCCGCCGTTGAATTTGCCGACAACCCCGAGCCCCGCTGCCCCTGTGTTCTGGTGCTCGACACCTCCGGCTCGATGGCCGGCGAGCCCGTGGCCCAGCTTAATGAGGCCCTTCGCCAGTTCGTCCGCGAAGTCAGTGCCGATACCCTTGCCGCCAAAAGGCTTGAACTTGCCGTTGTCTCGTGCGGTGGCGATGTGAGGGTTGCACATGATTTTACGACTGTCAATCAGTTTGTGCCCCCCATCCTCATGGCCGGGGGCGACACTCCTCTGGGCCAGGCCATTGATCGCGGGCTTGATCTGATTGAAACCCGCAAGCGGAATTATCGCCTGGGCGGTGTGTCCTACTATCGTCCGTGGCTGATTGTTCTTACAGATGGCGCACCTACCGACACAATGACATCGGCCGCTCGCCGGCTGAACGAGGCGGAAGCCACCAAAAGCCTGGTCGCCTTCTGTTTTGGCACTGACACGTTCGATAAGTCTAAAATGACAAAAGTCTTTCCCCGCACACCCATGATGATGCGGGGGGCACGCTATCGCGAGTTCTTTCAGTGGCTCTCGGCCTCAATGGCCAGCGTTTCCCACTCGCGGCCAGGCGACCGCCTGCAACTGCAAAAACCGTCTGACGACTGGGTGATTGACTGAAATGAAATCAAAAGGATTTGGAGCGACAAATGTCAACGATTGACTGGGCACGACATCTTGCTGATAGTCTTACATATGTCGATTTTCTGGCCCGATATGGCTCGGCTGAGCATCATCGCCGGTGGCAGGCCAATCATTCAGCCATCAGCCTGACAGCCGACCAGAAAAACCGTCTGGCCCTTTTTACCCGCCGCATGGGCGTGCTTTGCCTTTCCGGCACATGGTGCGGCGACTGTGCCAGCCAGTGCCCGATCTATCAACACATTGTCGAAGCTGCCCCGCCCGGCCTTATTGACCTGCGATTCATTGACCGCGATGCTGCCCCGCCCGACCTTGCCGCCGCCATTCGCATTAATGGCGGCCAGCGTGTGCCTGCCCTGATTTTTATCAGCGAAGATGGTTTTGAGGTGGCCCGATACGGCGAAAAGACACTTGCCAAATATCGTGATGAGGCTGCCCGCCTGGGCGGGGTCGCCTGCTCGATCGGCTTGGTTTCGGAAGCTGAAAACACGCTGCGCCAGGCAGTTATTGCCGAATGGGTTGATCAATTTGAACGTGCCCAGCTGATCCTTCGACTCTCGGCCCGGCTGCGACAAAAATATAACGACTGATTGCATTTTAATCTTTCGATCCATATCAATTTGCAATTGCATTTCCTACCAGTTTGGTGATGCCTTGCTAACTCAGTGGTATCAACATATCACATCTCATCCCTCATGCCTGATTTCAGTAAATTATTGGTTTTGTATTTGCCCTGACTGAATATTCATTGCAATTCGCTTTCTCAGTGCCATTGTGATGGGGAAACATATTGGTAATATAACATGTATTCTAACAATCGTCAGACTTATATCCATAATTCCGCACCATCAGGCCGGAGAATCCCTGTAGAATGTCTTTTTTAACATTCTTTATGTCCCTGGTTGGGGTCGGGCTGGGGGTGGTTTTG
>JBJTRR010000828.1:0-5375 GCA_046076185.1 bacterium
CTATCCCAATACGTATTTATTAATCCTATCTTCAGATCGTCGTCGAGTTGTTTAAAAATAACTTGATCTAATTTGCCTTCTATCCGTGCTACTGTATTCTGTAAGGCGGTGACCTTATTGTCCAAGGCATCTAACTTTCTATTGATCTCCTTGAATTCTGATTGATTGCCCAACCCGGTAAATTGTTCTAAAAGCTGTTCGGTGACGATGCCTAGAGATTCCGAAACCAAGCCACCAGCAACCGCTCCCATCAATGCTGGCACAATCCTTTCTTCACACGAATCAAAAACGGGTTGAATGGAACGACTGCGGTGGCTCGCATTGGTTTTGGTCCCTCGACTGACTGCGTGCAGGTTTTCATGGCACGATACAACACGCAGGTTGTTTTTGCGATTCAGGCGGCGGGCAATGAACTTTGAAATAGACATGTGACTGGGCAACCTTTCCGGGGTGAAGACTCAAGTAATGATTCACAGACTGGATAGAAGACAAGCAAATGAAAGGATTGTGAGAGCATCTGGCGAAAACCCATGGCTTGACTGCACATGCTCAAAGGTGCCGCTAAATCAGCTCTTGTTTCACAAACCCTTCCAGACGCCCACTATGGGTGAAAGGTTTCAGGCTAATCAGATGACTCTGGCTTAACCTTTTTACTCTATTTATCTAAGGTACCTTTTTTGCTTAATCCTTACAATAAATTCTACCTCTGAACTCGTCAATTAGGGGTTGAATCGTTTTCGGATTATTTGTTTCCGAAGTGATTACTGCTCCTTAAGTTGAGAACATGACTTTTTTTCTTGCCGGATTTCACGGTCAAGTCTGGTCAACCGCGACTTTTGATCGCGATCTCTTCGAACCTGGCTCGCATGGCTGCTTCGGTTTTGGTCCTTTTCGGGGAGGCGGAGCATGGACTGAATCGGCATATTCCTTTACCCCGGCCTCCTGAAGTGCACGCTTCTCACCCGCACTCCACTGATCAGGCCCCTGAGACTGCGGCAGGCCTTTCCGTGCATAAACCCGGTTCAGAATATCGGCTGGCTCACCGTGTTCTTTGGAATGGTTCTGAGTTTCGGAACCATCTTCCAAAAGTTCAGCCGCCTTTTGCACCAGTCTGAGTTTCCTCCCGGTGTTATCCGGAATCGCATAGCGATACGGCTCATTATTCTTGAGCATCAGGAAGGCGATAGTCACCAGTTTCCGGGCCGTGGCCACAATCGCCACGTTGTGGGCCTTGCGTTTCTTCAGGCGTCGAAAGAACGCACCTAATGGTCCAGGATGGTTTGCTGCACTCTGGGCGGCTTGCGTGAGCATGGCTCTGGTTGTGGAACATCCGGCTTTTGTGATAGACCCCTTGTAGCATTTGCCACCCGATTGTCGTACCACAGGTGTCAGCCCGAGGTAGCTCGCTGCGTGGTCGCCATCTCGAAATCGAGAGATGTCGCCCAGGGCCGAAATCAAAGTCATGGCAACACCATGAGCAACTCCTGGCAATGTCATGAGAAGCCTTACCTGAGCGTCATGATGTGCCAGTTGTTGTAAGAGAAGTTCGTGCGACTCGATTTCCGCTTCAACAGCATCGTAGAGTCGCAGGAATTGATCGACCGTCCGACGTGCGTAATCAGGAAGTTCCAGGGCCTCCAGCCACGCCCGACCTTGTTTGGTAAACAGACCCTGCTGGGGAAGCACGATCAATAATCCGGCAAGCACGCTGTGAATCCGGTTCTTCATCCTCGTCCGGTCCGTGATCAGGGCGGATCGGATGGCAGTGATATGCCTGAATTTGAGGGTTTTGGCATCTGGTTCCCAGACTTCGGGCAGAAAGTCACAGCGGAGCAGATTGGCCAGGACCATGGCGTCGATCTTGTCGGTTTTGACTTTGGCCTGGGCAATGGCCTTGATCTGCAGGGGATTACCCACAGCGACCTTATCAACAAAGGGACGCAGAATTTCGGCGACAGCCCAGGTGTTGGTCGTTGCCTCTACGGCCAGTCGATCTGATTTTTTCAGGTGCTTCCTGGCGAACTCCTGAATGGCAAATCTTTCACAGGCAACGGTATGGCGTGCGATGAGATTGCCACGATCAGAGAGAATGCAGACTTCCATGGATTGTTTGTGCAGGTCCAGACCGATGAATCGCATTTTCGAATTCCTCAGGGTGTTGTGCGACCGAGCCGATGAGTCGCAATATGGAAACGGGCCAAACGGCATCTACCTCTTCGAGCTCGAAGCTCAGCCGGGTGGGCCGGTAGGAGCAGTCGGCTAAAAAAACGGGCTCGAAGCCCATAGAATGTCTCGACCTGCCCCGAGTCGGATCGGCTCCGCTACTGCCACCGAAATGGAGATCCGGCTCGTCCCAAACCTGGCAGTGATATGGGACGAGGTTTTGCTTCCCAGTGCAAGTTCAGAAAACCTTGCCAGCAAGAAACTGCTTAAGTTCATACCCGTTAAAAATAATGTCAGCGGATTGGATATCCAACTCGGCGAACGAGCTGTACCGGCTGTGATCAGCTACCCGCTTGCCCCGTCAATCATCATGTTCGACCCCAAAGGCGAACGCGAACCTGATCCAGGCCCGCTGAATCAAACGCCAATCTACGATTTCCTGCTTGATCCACCATTGAACATCATCAATATGGATACGCCCCTCGACACCTCTTCTTACTGCTGATTGATTCATTCAACCTCTGCAGTCATCGCCTCAACCGATTTCATTTCCAGGGCTGAGGCGATGATTTCCAATTCACAGCCAATTCCAAGCTCGATCAGTGCTGCAAGCAACAGCAACCCGGTGAAAAGTGTAAAATAATGACAGTAGCTGTCGGCAGCCAGCAGAACCCAGCTTTCAGCCGGATGAGAAAGCACCAGAGAATTAATCATGGCAACTCCGGCAACATCGGCCAGACCTAGAAAAGCCAGTATCAAAAAAATCGTCGATGCCTGATTTCGAAGCATGGTCACGGCAATTTTCCAGGTATCACGCATTTTTCCGTTCAGGCACGATCCTGCCAGCACGATAAGCGGGAAAACCATGACCTGAATGTAAATCAGTCCATCGCTTAACGCCCAGAAGAAAATCCTCGTCATTTCTGCGTAATACGAAGGGTTTGAGCCGGCAAAGCTGGTTGCGGCTAATGAATTCCAGAAAATCCAGATAAAATGTGCCAGATATCGGCCAGGCATTAAAATAAAATTCACCACCACAACAGCCGGTAGAAGTGCAAACACTTCCGGCAACCGTGGCGCAATATCAGTCTGTTCCAATCGAAACGAATCGCAAATTTCTGTTATGGCCCAGGCCAGGATTATGCTGTCCAGAAAGAGCATCAAGGCAGGTTCCAGCAAAGATTCTACAAATACACCCGTAACCAGCGGCAAGCCTCCTTCGGAACTGGAACCGACGACAACCCGATACAACAGCCAGATGGCACTAAGTGCCCAAACGGCCTGTGATATTGATCTTGCCCTGTTTTCTTTATCATTTGCCACCGAACGCGGCACAAATTGCATTTTGTTGGAAAAATGAAATGAGGCCACGGAAGCAACCAGTATAAAAGGCCAGGCATCGGCCAGGCTTGTTAAATCTCTCAGCGGAACCAATGCGGCGAGAAAACCAAGCTCAAGGCTGAAAACAGGAATCGTTTTGGTTCGCAGAGAAAGTTGCAGGTCGTTTAAGCCAGAAGCATCAGAATAATTCAGAAACTGCGAGGTCGTCCACGAAGCCAGCAGAAGGCCCGTTAAGGCCAGCGGGAGTACCATGCGCTGTTTGAGACGATTTAGCCCGGATTTTATTGTTTCTCGGGCAATCGACCATTTCAAAAGCCCAGAGGCAAATTTTCCAGGGCCTTGAAAAACCAATCCCAGCAAAAGCAACAGGCCCATGGCCACAAGCCAGTATGACGCCTGAAAATCGCCATTGCTCACCGGGCTCGGATGCGAAAGCGTGCTCTGGCCTATCCAGCGTTTGACTGTAAGCAACGTCGAATCTGTCGAACTGTAATTACCGGTCTGTGCCAGAATCATTTGCCGCATGCTTCACTGATTTCCCGGTTCTTAAATGTTCCAGTTGCAAAGCATCATAACAAAACCGTCACAGAATTGACCATGAATCGAATAGACCAATCGCCTGAGCTTTATTTGAAACCTGATTCAAATGCTTCTGCTGGCCGTTTTCGTCCATCTTTTCTTGAAACGAAGAATCGGTCTCTCAAGAAAATGATAGCTTGCCATGGCAATCAGGCACGTTAACAAAAATGAAAAAAAGCCCGATCCATTTGAAGTAAGCACCACTTCGTGCCACATATATAGCCCATAACTGACCTGCCCCATGCGAACCCAGCCCGACCACGAGAGAAACCGGGCCCAGCGGTTTGTCGCAAAGATCGCCAGCAGAAGCCAGGCTGTTGAACAAAAGGCAATGGCCAGTGGGTCAAACACCCGCCTGATTGGCACATCATGGCCCAGATGACTTCGGCTTAGCAAAAAAAGAGTCAGTGGAAAAATCAGCCAGGCCAGATATTTTCTTGTGAAAACTGCCAGAATCGCCGTCGCTCGCGGTGATTTCAAGACCAGTGCCAGAAGCACGCCCGCAAGAATCGAGTCCATCTGGGCCAGTGAATCATAAGTCATCTGATATTGCGGCACATCAAGGCCAACCAGTTGCCATCGCCTGAACAAAGCACCCAAAATGCCAAGAACGCAGAATAATTTGCGTGATCGCGAGCATAGCAAAGAAAGTGCTATAGGAATTACCAGATAAAACTGTTCTTCCACACAGACCGACCAAAGCACGCTGAGAATATCGCTACCCACAGGGCCCTGCCAGATCATCGACCAGTTGCCAAGAAACAATGCAAATGGCAGAGCATGAGGCGAATCAAAGCCCTGAGCCCCAATTTCAAGTTGATTCGGCCACGGAAGGCCCCCAAATCCGATCAGCCAGATCAGAAAATAAAGCGGCCAGATACGGAGAATGCGCCTCATCCAGAAAGCAAGCCAGTCAATCGAACCAAACTGGTTTTCTTCACGCAACAGAAGATGAGTGATGATAAATCCGCTGAGGCAGAAAAACAGGTTAACTCCAATCCAGCCATTGGCTGAGAGAGCATGCTCAACCCACCCGCCAACTGAAACCCCGAACCCTGTGCCAAAAAGCAAAAGCAATGGCAAATCAATTGTCATGGCAAAACAATCAGCAATCAATAAACCTGCATTGCCAAAGCCCTGATGAAATCAGTGCCAGCGCCTCCAGAAAGACCTCCGCCTGGTGCGAACCGGGAGTCTCAAAGTCCGCCACGTACCCGCGCCACGGTGCGGCATTTGCCACCTCGGCCAGAACGTACTGGACATTCTGGCTCACCGCATCGACGAACTCCTTG
>JBJTRR010000829.1:0-7043 GCA_046076185.1 bacterium
CCGATCCGCTCGCATTCTTCCCACGTGCCCTTGCCTTCCCAATAACCTTTCAGCGGGTCGCGCGGCTTGGTCAGGTCGCGGTTATCGGCGGTAATCATGCCGCCCTGGGCCCCGTTCATGAACATGGCCATTCCGCCCGAAGTCGCTTCGAGCTTGTCGCACAGGGGGCCAATCAGATCTGGGCTGAGAATGCCGCGATCGTTGCCCAGCACTTCAGGGTGAACGGCATAATTGACAAGCGTTGCAATGGTCTTGCCATCAGCCTTGGCGGTGGCCCTGATGACCGACATCCGCCGGTCGTAAAGATCAGGGGCATAATAGTTAAAGGCGATTTGGCCCTGGGCTTCGCCGGTGGCGATTTTAAGCGTGGCGGGCTTAAGCGAGGCTACCGCCTGATTGATTGCCTCTGTCGTTTTTTGTACGACAAATTCAATATATTTCAGGTCGCCGGTGTGGCCGCCCTTGCCATCAGGAAAGGCGTAGCAATCAGGGGCGGAGTGGGTGTGGGTCGATCCGATCAGAATGTTTTTGGCTGGGATTCCCTTAACGCCCGCCCGAACTTTGTCGGCCAGCACGCCCGGAAAGCCAAGCAGGTCGAGCGAGACAATGGCCACGCTGGTTTCGCCGTTTCGCAGAACAGTGGCCCTGGCCGTGATTTCGCCTTTTTTCTCTTTCGTCGGGTTCGGTGCACCCAGGCCGCCGGAAACGGGCAGCAGGGGGTCGGGCGTGATGATGACTTTGGCCGCACCGACTTCAAGATCAGCCCTGGCCCGAGTGGCCGCAGGCAAAACCAGTGCGAATAACGCCAGAGAGACTGGCAGAAATCGGGCGGCGATCGTCGAGAAACGCATGGGTGGAGGCTCCTCTGCGAATTTTAATATGGGATCAGATATGGCGTATCATAACCGGTGGTCGGGCCGGTTTGCCATGTTCTGCCGACAGATGCATCAGGATGAATTGAAATCAGAATTCAAAGCGTGTCATGACCGGATAACCTGCCGGAATTGTTGTGCCGGGGTGCGGAATATCGGCGAAAAAAGGCTGGCTTGGCCATTTTTCCATACACACAGGCGGCAGGGTGTGGCGTGTGAATCGCATGGGGCGCCGGGCATAAATGATGCGCTTGGCCACCGGCCGGCGGCATTGGCCGAGTGCCTTTTTACAATCTTCAGCCTGACTCAGCCAGGCATCGCCCGAGTTGCAGAAAATGGCCAGATGAATTGCCAGAAGTGATTGCCCGGCAGCCAGTTCCAGCACTTCCATTGAAGCCGAGGGCCGGGGGTTGATTTCCAGCAGGAACCACCGGCCGCGCTGCGGGTCACAGACCACGTCGATATTCCATAACCCCTTCAGACCAAAGGCCTTGGCCAGTTCTGTCGCCAGTTCACCCAGAATTGGCTCAAGCCGCCGCACATGCCGAGCCCTGGCTGGCCCCGCTGAACCGGCATAGGCAAACGGCCGCCCGGGGGCTCCGTGTAATGATCGGCAAGTGCCTAAAACGACAGAGCTTCGGGTATCGCTGGCGATGGTCACGCCGAAGGCTGGGCCGGGTGTTTGTTTCTGCCAATAGCCTGTTTCAGGAGATTCGATTGAAAACTGGCGGGAGAATTTTGTGCGTGCCTTGAGAATATTCCAGCCACCGCTGGAATTTACCGGTTTCCAGAGCCATCCAGCCGATTTTGACGGGCGATTGCGGCCAGGGTGCATTTGCGGCATAGTGATGGGTGAATTTTGACTGACCAGCCATTCTGCCAGTGTTGTCAAATTTCTGACACGTCGGCAGACGGCTGACGAATTGCCATAAAGCGTTGTGGCATCAGCCGCTAGAGCCAGCCATTCGGGCTGATTTTCAAGAGGGCCGGTGTACGTCCAGGGTTTCTGGCCGACGAGGTTTCGAAACATGTCGGCTGAAACAAGCGGCCGGCCCGATTCATCAAACGCCAAAGGCTGAACCAGCAGGGCCTTGCGGGCCAGGTCGGCATCGGCATATTGATCCAGGCAGGTGGCCTGAAGGCCAAGCCGAAAGGCGGAATCAGCCAGGGCGCGGGTGCTGGCCCCGATGATAAAGAGGTCAGGTGGCATGGTTTGTAACCAAAAACATCCCGACCAGAAGGCCGGGATGCTTGTAAGGTTGTGCCGTTAAAGGCAGGTCAATTCACGATTTCAATCGCGGTGACGTCGATAACCTGCTTGCCGTCTTTTTCGGCCAGCTTGCCTTCAACCTTGGTGGTGTGAACACCCTGGCAGAGGTTCTTGTGGAAGGCCTTGCTCTTGGCGCCGTCCAGGTAGTAGGTCACGTCTTTGCCGTCCTTCTTCAGGACGAGCACGTTCTGGCATTTGTCAGCAACGCCCAGTGAGCACTTGGCGCACTGGCCTTTGCCTTCCAGCTTGACTTCTTTGTCAGCGGCCAGCAGCGACAGGCTCAGGACGGATGAAACGGCGAACACGAACAGGAAGGAAACAGCTTTACGCATGATTCGGGAACTCCAGAAAATTCAGCGTTGAAGGTGATGAACGAATTTACCTCGCAGAGAGATAAACCACTCAAAAGGGCAGAATGCCGCTTGCAGAATTTCTGCAGGCATTTCACGCATTGTAAAACATTGATCGGCCGCGGCAAGAGAATTCTTTCCCGACAAGGTCCCAAAACAAGGTTTCTGGCAGTGAAATGCATTGTGTAAAATTATGCAAAGCAATGACTTGAGTTGATTATAAGGGTTTCAGAAAAATCTCGCGGCCGGCAATTTCAACAAAACTATCAGATTTTCAGGCAAGTTTTGCATGCCTGTTGCACGACGACCGGCCCGGGCGTTATGATTTCCTCTCACGAAGGCAGTCAGGGCCGTCAGGGCGGCGGGCAGTGAATTCCGCAGGGCCGGCACGGCATGTTTTCCCGACTTCCAAACTCTTTCAAGTCAAACACTTGATCACGAATCAAGCCAGTGGAGACCCAGACCCCATGTCTATGTATGTAGGCGAAGCCCTTGTTGGCGACGGTAATGAAATTGCCCACATCGACCTTCTCATCGGTTCCAAGAGCGGCCCGGTCGGCGTGGCTTTTGCCAATGCCCTGGCCAACCAGTCTGCCGGCCACACCAACCTGCTGGCCGTTCTTTCGCCAAATCTGGCCGTGAAGCCAGCCACGGTGATGATTACCAAAGTGACCATCAAGGGCATGAAGCAGGCCGTTCAGATGTTCGGCCCCGCCCAGTATGCCGTGGCCAAGGCCGTGGCTGACAGCGTTGCCGAAGGTGTGATTCCTGCCGACCAGGCCGAAGATCTCGTGATCGTTTGCGGCGTGTTCATTCACCCAGCCGCCGAAGACGACGCCAAGATTCAGAAATACAACTACGAAGCCACGAAAGAGGCGATCAAGAACGCTATGGGTGGCAAGCCCACCGCAGCCGAGATGGTCAGCGCCCGTCAGTCGGCCGCCCACCCATTCGCCGCCAAGTGATGCCGGGTTCTTCCGGGCAATGAGCCGGAAGATCACTGGTTGAAGCATGACAGGACACAAGCAGGAAAGGTTTTTTCGGAAATCTTTACCTGCTTGTTTTTTAAGCGTGGATGACACACCGGAGAGCTGAAGAGATCATGTCTGACACCCGCAATATGTCGAAAATCCTGCTCCAGCTCGACCCCGACAACCATGCCAGCGTTTTTGACAGGGTGGTGGCCACCGATGCCGGTGCCGACCATATTTTTGCTTATTCGAATGTTGCCCCGGCCGACGGTCAGGGTCTGGTGCATGGCTGCATCTTCACGCGTGGCCTTGATGAACTGAAAAACACAGCCATTTTTATTGGTGGCTCGTCGATGGAAGCCGGCGAGGCCCTTCTGAAGGCGGCCGGCAAGAGCTTTTTCGGGCCGTTTTCCGTATCGATCATGCTTGACCCCAATGGATCGAACACCACGGCCGCTGCCGCTGTTTTACGCGTGCTTGAGGGCATGGGGGGCTCGGTTCAGAACCAGGACGCCGTTGTTCTGGCCGCCACCGGGCCTGTGGGCCGCCGCGTAGCCATGCTGCTGGCCAATCTGGGTGCCCGCGTTCGGCTTGGAAGCCGGCAGTTTTCAAAATCGGCCGCACTGGCTGAATCGCTTTCTGAAGCCACAGGCAAGTCGTTTCTGCCGTTTGCTACAGGATCTGAAGAATCGCTGGCGGAAGGGTTGGCCGGGGCCGAGGTGATTGTCGCCGCCGGTGCCGCCGGCGTGGAACTGGTGACCGGCCGATTGCTGGATAAAGCCAGAAAAGACAGCCTTCGCGTCGCTGTTGACCTGAACGCTGTCGAGCCCTATGGCATTGAAGGCATCAAGCCGCAGGATAAAAAGGTTGATCGCGGCGGCTATCTGGCCTGGGGTGCCCTTGGCGTTGGCTCGCTTAAGATGAAGATACATAAGGCCGCCATCAGGCAGCTTTTTGAGTCGAACGATAAAATCATAGATGCCACTGAAGCCTTTGAAATTGGTAAAAGCCTGGGCTGATGATTCTGTTCGTTGCTGAACTCTGGTCGCTGACTATTAGGGTTGAAATGAATTAAAACCGGTCCAGTATTTCTGTCAGATGGCTGATAGCGGTTGCAGGTTCCATTTCAGAAATGAATTGCATTTCATCCATGATTTTCTCATCAAATAAAATGGCCTGGGCTGGGGCTGTATCCTGCGGAAAATCGGCTGGAATGAGAGTTGAGATCATCAATTGCATTAAGTTGTCGAGCCCGTGGCCTGTGACGGCTGAAATAAAAAGCCCCTCGCCTGTTGCTTTCATCTGCGATTGATCGACCAAATCGGCCTTCGTTAGCACCAGAATCTGCTTTTGAGTGGCTGGCCAATCTTCAGAAAACGGAAATTCGTTGCCTGAAGTCGCTTCAGCCAGCTTCAGCACAAGGTCGGCCCTGGCATGTTCCTGCCGGGCCAGAGCCATACCGGCTTCTTCCAGAGGATCGGCCGTGATTTGTCTCAGCCCGGCCGTGTCGGTGAGGATAACAGGCCATCCGTCAATCGTCAGACGCACTTCCACCACGTCGCGTGTGGTGCCGGGCTCGGGGCTCACCACCACCCGCTCAAAACCGGCCAGGGCATTGGCCAGCGATGATTTGCCCACATTCGGCGGCCCCGTCAGGGCAACGCGAAAGCCGGTGGAAAGCCGTGTCGCCCAGCCGCCCGTTGCCTGAAGCTGGCCCAGCAAGCTTCGGGCCTCTGTCAATCGCCCTGCCTGCATCTCCTGCAAAATGGCCATTAACCCGTGCCGCAGTGCCCCTGCGTATTGCTGCCACAGAAGTAAAACAGCCTTGGGCGAAGTGGCCAGGCCCACATGTTCCAGGGCCAGGCGTTCCAGCCATTTCACGCCATGGGCCTGCTGAAAGGTCGTGGGCGCGGCTTCCGCAGCCCCGGCCTCAACCAGCTTGTCAATGATCGCACACACTACCAGCGGGCTGCCATGGCACTGAATTTCCACTTCCAGGGCATCGGCGTTGGGCGATTCCGGCAAAATCAGGGCTACCACCTCGTCGCCGGCAAATCGGCCCAGCCTTGGCCGCCCCGGCGCTGTATTTGCCAGTGGCCTTGTTGCCAGCTTTGGCTCAAACAGCCTGTCGGCCAATGCCACCGCACCCGGCCCCCAGACGCGAACCACGCCAATGGCGCCAGGAGCGTCGGCCGTGAGTCTTGTGACGAATATCTGTGGTTCTGGGTGGCTCATGAACCTGCAACTGGCGATTGTTCAGATGAAATGAATGACATTAATCAGACATCTGGCTGGCCAGGGCAAGATCAGCCAGCCCCAGCAGAACCAGGTCGTCGATCCGTTCGGCCTGGGGGCCACCGGCATGCGGGGCCAGCAGGTGGGCATCGCCGCCCGACCAGACTTCCCAGTGGTCGCAGGCAGGCCCGGCCATCTGGTGAACAAGTTCGCGGGCTGTGCCCACCTGGCCCCAGAAAAGGCCGGATTCCATGGCAGTCTGCGTGTGTGTGCCGAAGGGCAGAGGGGCCTTTGACACCTGTGGCACAAAAGGCAGGGCGGCCGTGCCCTGGTCAAGGGCCATCGCCCCCAGCCGATAGCCGGGTGCAATCGCCCCACCGGCCCAAATGCCGTCGCTGCCCACCCATTCCACCGTCATTGCCGTGCCGCAAAGCACCACAATGCCCCGGCCCCGGCCGGAATGAAGACGCAAAGCGGCACGCACGGCCAAAGCCCGGTCGGCCCCGGTTTTTTCAGGGTTTCGCAGGTGGCCAGGCAGGTCGGCATCAGCGGCCGAGCTGATCACGCTGCCATCAATATCTTCGTTATCGTGCGACTCAAGCACCTGGTCAAGCATGGCCACAAGCTGCTGGGCCGCCTCTTCATGCACTGACGAAATCCAGATTGCCCCCAGCCTTTTGCCTGCCAGAAAATCGGTCAGAACCGGCAATTTGTCGGCCAGGCCACCCGTGGGCAGTGTCAGCCGGGCATCAAACCGGCGAGTGGCGGGGTCGAAAAGCCGGTCTGCCGCATCTCGCCCGCCTTCCAGCCAGGCCAGCTTCACGCGGCTGTTGCCAATGTCGCCCAGCAGCCAGCCCGTATCGGCACCGGCCGGCGAACTCATGCCTGCGGCCCTTCTGAAGCTTCGACACCGGCTGATTCAGCATCAGCCTGTGCAGTTGATGAAGCCAGTTCGGCACCCGGCAGCGGCGGCAGAATGACAGGTTCGATTTCACCCATCGGCGGCAGGATGACGGGTTCGATATCGCCCATGGGCGGCAGAACGACGGGCGATATTTCGGCTGGAAGTTCTTCGACCGGGCCAAGTTCGGCCAGGCGGCGTGAAACTTCGTTCATCAGCACATTCACGTTCAGGCCGGTCACGGCCGAGATGGCCAGCACGGGGCGGCCAAGCGAGGCTTCAAATTTCGCCAGGGCCTCGGCAGAACCGGTCAGGTCCATCTTCGTGAGAACCACGATTTCGGGCCGTTCGGCCAGTTTTTCGCTATAAAGCCTGAGTTCTTCACGAATGGTGCAGTAATTTTTCCAGGGGTCTGATTCGTCATCGGGCACGCTGGCCACCAGG
>JBJTRR010000830.1:0-1176 GCA_046076185.1 bacterium
TGAATCTCGCGGGCAAGCACTTCACGCAAGTGCGGGTATTCATCCCTCAGATAAATGTAAACACGTTCGGCTTCAACCGCGCGGGCGGCAATTAAAGTGCCTTCCAAAAAGCGGTGCGGCTCGTGTTCCAGATAATGCCGGTCTTTGAAGGTGCCGGGCTCGCCCTCGTCGCCGTTGACGGCCATCAGCCGTGGGCCTGGCTGGCTTCGCACAAATTTCCACTTGGTTGCGCTGGGGAAGCCGGCCCCGCCCAGGCCCCGCAAGCCTGAAGATTCCAGCCGGCTGACGATTTCGTCAGATGTCAGATGCCCTGCACAAAACGCTTTCCAGTGCGAATAGCCACCTGACTGGAGATATTCGTCAAGTGTCTGGTAATTGGGTATTTCGGGCTTAATTTCGGCCTTTTGCACGGTGCAAGAGACGGAATGGGGCGTGGCATTTTCCAGGGCATTCTGGCCGACCATCGCGGCCGGGGCGGCGGCACAGCGGCCCATGCAGGGTGCGGGCACGACTCGCACTTCGCTGCCAAGGGTGTTTTTCAGGTTTGCCAGCAGATCATGAGCGCCAAACAGGGCACAGGTCAGGCTATCGCACACACGAACGGTGAGCCGGGGTGGGGGCAGTTCGCCGTCGAGCACGATGTCGAAATGGGCGTAAAAACTGGCCACTTCATAGACTTCGACCATGGCCAGCTTCATGCGTTCAGCCAGTGCCGCCAGATGACGTGCCGCCAGGTGGCCGAAATGATCCTGAATCAGGTGGAGGTATTCAATCAGAAGGTCGCGGCGTAGGGGGCCCGGGCCAGTCAGTGCATCAATTTCGGCCAGAGAGGCGTCGTCAAGCTCGCGGCCCTTGGGATGAGCCGCCGCCGAGCGTCGCCCCGAGCCGGGATGGATCAGCCTTGCACTGTCGTCGCCAGTTTTCATGCGTGCCTGCAGGTATCGAACGAGGTTCAGGGGCCAACGCGGGCGGAACCGGTCAGCCTTCCCAAAGCGGGTGAGCCGCCACCGATGGTATGTCGCGTGAGGACATCCGCCGGATGGCTGCTCAAATTATACCCTATCCGTGCAATCGGTATAGATGTCTCATTTTATTAACTTTTTTGAAGTACAGAAAAAAGCGAATATTCCGGTGTTTTTGGGCTTTTCTGGCATTCACAAAAGCCTTGCACCATGG
>JBJTRR010000831.1:0-2218 GCA_046076185.1 bacterium
TTCGGCCGGATGATGAACGAAAATCTGGGCAAAATTCATTTCTTCCTAACCTTCATATTCTTCAACGGCACATTCTTCCTGATGCACATTGTCGGGATGCATGGTCACCCGCGGCGAATTGCTGACCCAACGGTCTATGAATTCCTGCGTGGCTCGGGCGTGGTGGGAATGAACCAGTTTATGACGATCAATGCAATTCTGCTTGGTTTTGCCCAGTTGATCGTTGTTTACAACTTCATTTACAGCATTTTCCTCGGGCCCAAGGCTTCGGCCAATCCCTGGAATTCCAATACCCTGGAATGGGCCTGCCCGTCGCCACCGCCTTACTACAACTTCCTGAAGATCCCAACGGTTTACCGTATGGCCTACGAATATTCGGCAGAGGCTGTTGCCCCGTCCGATTTCTGGCCACAGGATCAGCCGGATAAAGCTGAGGCAGTTGCTTCTGCTCATTGATGGTTCACGCCGGGAGGGCCTCGTTTTGAGGCCTTCCCTGTTTTGTCACAGGATTAAAGGTCAGAGTCTTGCAGCCGACACAAGCTGTTCCCAAACTGGCTTATCGACTTTTCCTGTTCGCCACGATTTTCACGTGGCCCCTGCTTTTTGTGGGTGGCCTGGTGACAACCTATCGTGTTGGTATGGCCGTGCCCGACTGGCCGACTACGTTTGGTATCAACATGTTCCTCTACAACTTTCTGAATGCGGCTTGGGGCGTATTCATTGAGCATGGCCACCGGCTTTATGGTGCTGCCGTGGGACTTTGTCTCCTGATCGTAGTGCCCTGGGTTCAGTGCCTGCGATCTGTGCCAGTCTCTTTTAAGCGATGTGCCTGGCTGGCTCTTGCGGGCGTTGTTTTTCAGGGCATACTTGGTGGTTATCGTGTCCGGCTCAATTCCACCCAGCTTGCCATGTTTCATGGTTCATTTGCCCAGCTTTTCTTTCTTTTTCTCTGTGGGATGACTGCATGGGCGGGCCGCACACGTTCTGAGCTTTCCCAGCCAACATCAGAATCTGGTGTATCTCCAAGATTGATGCAATTTTCACTGCTGCTTGTGCCAATGGCTTATCTGCAGGTGGTGGCAGGCGGGTGGCTGAGGCATTTTCAGGCTCTTCAGGCTCTTTACATCCACGAATTGTTGGGTGTCAGCGTGGTGGTTGCCATCACTCTTTATACGCTACAAATAAAGAAGTCAGGCCTCTCCGTTCATCGCCCTGTGCGTCGGGTTCGGGCGATACTTGTCGGCCTGGCACATTTACAGTGGCTTTTTGGTTTTGCAGCCTGGTGGCTGCTTCGGCCTTTTAATGGCGTGCCCAAGCCCGTGACGGACACTCAGGCTCTTGTTCGCACGTTTCATCAGGCCAATGGCGCCCTCGTGCTTGGTTTGACGGGAGTGATGGTCCTTTGGGTCGTAACGGCTTATCTGGCTTCGGCAAAATCAGTCGATTCGTCCATTCTCTCGCGGGAGGCTGTATGTCTCTCGTAGATATGGCCACCGCGACGCCCGGGAATGGCAAATTGAGACGAACCCAGATGGCATTGGCTGCACGCTGGCCAGAGATGCTTGAGCTGACCAAGCCCCGCATTGTGACAATGGTTCTGGTCGCCGCCGGTGTTGGTTTCCTGGCGGGTTCGCACCTTTCCATCTCGCCCCTTCGGTTCCTGCTGACGATGGCCGGCACGTGCTGCTTCGCTGCTTCCGCCAGCGTGCTGAATCAGGTCATGGAGCAATCTCGTGATGCCCTGATGCGACGGACGGCCAACCGCCCTTTGCCATCCGGCAGAATTTCCAAGCGAGATGCCGTGATATGGGGTTATTTTCTGCTGCTTCTGGGCAGTGTCATTCTGATTTCCGGCTCGCTGTTTGAGGCCATGAAGTGGGCAAGCCTGACATGGTTTCTCTATCTGGCTGCCTACACGCCGCTTAAGCCGGTTTCGTCGATCAATACTATTGTTGGTGCCATTCCGGGTGCCCTGCCGCCAGTGATCGGCTGGGCCGGTGCCACGGGTTCGGTGGGTGTTGAGGCTCTTTCGCTTTTCCTGATCCTGTTTCTCTGGCAATTTCCGCACTTTCTGGCGATCGCGTGGATGTACCGCGATGATTATCGCCGGGGTGGCTACCGGATGATCACGGCCGATGATTCAACGGGCTATCTTACGGCTCTGCAGGCCGTAGGTTATGCGGCGGTGCTTGTGCCCGTGTCGCTTCTTCCGTTTCAG
>JBJTRR010000832.1:0-1799 GCA_046076185.1 bacterium
GTTTTGCCGTGGGTCATTCGCCGGGTCGGGTTTCGTGGGGCACTTTTTCTGGGGATATTCAGTTGGGTGCTGCGATACGGAATCATTGCTCTGGGGGCGGGTGTGACGTGGATCATCCTGAGCATACCTTTACAGGGAATGGCGATCGGTTTCTTTCTGGTGGGCGGGCAAGTCTTTATCGACGAGAAAGCGCCGCGTGAGAGCCGGGCCTCGATACAGTCGCTTCAAATGGTGGTCTGCTCGGGCCTTGGCAGCTTCGTCGGCAGCATTCTGGCGGGTGAATGCCAGACGCTGTGGCCGACAAATCCGGCAAATGTTTTTCTGGTACCATGTATCATTGACGTCATACTTTGTATGATACTGCTAATGGCATTTCATCCGGATTCGAAAAAAATCAATCCAGGATTGTGAAAACACTACTCATTAAGAATGAATTGTGTAAGATAACCATAGTGGGGATAATGGATTGGGCGATAGTGGACGGAGCAAAGGGCTGAAGTGGACGACTACCTCCGAATAATAACGCTGAATGATCGAGTGATTCCGCTGATTGACCTTCAGCGTGCAGCGAATTATGGCGCCGTCTGGTCGGTTGATTTACCATCGAGCCAGGGGAACTATCTGGCAGTTGGCCCTGTTGTTAATGCGAACGATACCGTCTGGGCGACGATTGAACGTAATCCGGTGGCACCCGGCACACTTGGTGCCGAGGAACTTGCTGAATTTCTGGATTCGCTTGATTTTGGCGGCCCCCCTGCGGCAGCCCGATGGCTGACCGATTACTTTGAAAGTGCCCGGGCCATCTATGCCATAAGAATTTATCCAGATGCGATGAAGGATGATGAAAAAGCCTTCCAGACAGTATTTAACGTACGTACAACCGTACACAGCATTGTGGGTGGCATTGGCCGATGGGGCGACCTTGGTTATACAAATGAAAATGATCGACTGATCTGGTGCCCACGTGACCAGCAGGTGCATGGCCTGACCGCCGCCGCAATGCTCGACGAATTCTCGGGCCGATGGTCAGATATTGAGGTTGATTTGGAAAACGAGACAGAACTCGAATCGTTTGTGAATGGCCAGATTCTGCCCATCATGAAAGACCGGGCTGAAGGCAAAAAGTCCTGACAGATCTGTTTTAAGATGATCTGCATCGAATTAATTAACAGGTTTTGTGGTTTGACTTACGACACGATGATGCCAGATTTAAAATGCATACAAATGCATAACTTTTCTTTGATAAAAGCGATGTGCCGTTTTTTGTAAGTGACCAATTAATGAATTGATTTGAGTTTATCGGATGAATGAAAAAAAATCTCTGATCATGCCAGAAGTTTTTGTAAAATAATTATCAATGAATCCGCACAGTCTTGGGGTGTGATGAAATGAGTACCTTTCAGGAGATTGGCAGCACTGATCACAACCTGCTTCGCAGCCTCAGCAATATTGACGAGCGATTTGCCTGGGTGACGTTTCTGGCGCGTTATCGACCGATGATTCATCAGTGCATGTTGAACTCGACGCTTGATGCCAATGAACGTGATGAAATTGAGTCGCAGGTGATGCTCCGGCTCGTGAAATTTTTCAGCAAGCCTGATGCAAAGATCAATTCGAGTTTTCGCGGATTTCTAGCAAAAATTGTCGAAAACGAAATCCACGAATATCTTCGTGCGAAACTGGCTTATCGCGAAGTTCATTGTGATTATGATTCTGTCGGTATCGCACAATTTTCACTTGATGAAACACAACGAGAGTCGATTCAGGATAATGTCCCGATCATAGTTGAAAGTTAAGTT
>JBJTRR010000833.1:0-9831 GCA_046076185.1 bacterium
CTCTCATTGAAAATTGAACCTATTCTGAATCACGAAATGAATGAGATTCCACTGAATTCCATTAACTACAAAGAACTTTTAGTCGAAATTCCATCTTCCGACAGTGGTGCAACAGATTCAGTCGCAGCCAACGTAGCATAACTGGATCAAAAAGTGGTACCATTGAAAAAACAGGAAGAAGCTTTAATAAAACCATCGGTGATTGCATATGATTATATTTTTATGATATTTTGCAATGCTCTGGTTTCAATTTTATCGTTTGCGACAACATCACTCCTGTTGAATTACCTGGGACGAGAGAAGTATGGCGAAATCGTCAGCCTGACAAGTTTCAGCCTCATGCTTGTGATTTTAGGTGGAGACTGGTCTTCGCAGGCAATGGTCAGGTTTGGAACCGAGGAATTTGTAAACTCCGGTCGGGCGACCCGTTTTTTCTGGAATCGACTCTATCTTATTCTCATCTGCATTTTTCTGATCATATTCGCCAGCCCAGTGTGGGGCTATATCTTACTGAGATCATTTGATTTTTCATTCTATGGAATCATTTTTATTCTGTTTTATTTGCCGGCACAAATTTACTGGTATCATATTCAGCGTATTTTGCCGTCTATTCAGTTTCATCGATTACGATACCCACTTCTTGCCCTGGAAAGACTGTTTGTCCTGTTCGCCACGATATTTTTAATTTATTCAGATCATTTGTCCGTAAATTCCATACTTCCACATTACATTATTGGTTGCCTGTTCGCCGCAATGGTTTCAAGTTATATCATTCAAAATGTTATCAGCCCCATTCCAAAACCTGACCGCTCTGTGATTAAAAAAATCTGGTTATTTTCATGGCCTTTGATTCCAACCTCGATGATTGGAATTCTCAGTTCAAATACAATTGATTATCTATTTATTCGTAAATATGATAACCTGGCTGCTCTTGGTGTCTATGCACTGGCAATTCAAATTTCAGGGCTGGCCCAACAAATTCCGCAGATAGCCGGCGATTTAACCACACCCCGATTTGTAAAATGGCGACTTGAAAATCGACCTGACCTGTTTGAATCCTTCATAAATCTTGTGTTTCAGCCCCTGAACTGGCTATGGTGCGTCTCCTGCCTCTCTGGTGCAATCATCGTTTCACGGTTTGGCCCGCAATATATACCTGAAAAATATCAATTGATCTGCCAGCTTGTCTGGCCACTGTCAATTGTAACATCAATTGTTGCGATCTGGTATGTCATCTGGAATCCTATGCTCATCGCTTATGAGCAGCTGCGCGTAGTGATGTGGTCTTCTATAGCAACAGGATTTGTCAATATTATCAGCAATTTCCTGTTGATTCCCAGATATGGAGTGATCGGTTGCGCCTGGGCAACCGTATTCGCGTTCGGCACGACAGCAGCTTTCGCCGAAACCTGGTGTCGGATCACACGAGACAGTCAATTGCCAGGCAGAGGTTTGCGTCTCTATTTGCCAACGACTCTTCAATTTTTAGCGACGCTGATAATCAATTCAGGATTTGTCAAATGAAAGATGACTCATCAGCCATAAATGACAATCGTTTCTTACTGACTATCTTCACCCCAAGCTTTAACCGGGCTGATACACTGCCACGTTGCCTGGAAAGCCTGAAGCAGCAAACATCCACAAGATTTGAATGGATCATCGTGGATGACGGCTCGACAGATCAGACATCGAATCTATTGGAAGAATGGAAAAACAATATGATTCCCGGATTGAAATTTCCGGTTAAAGTGTTTCAACAGGCGAATGCCGGCAAGCACATTGCATGGAATTTTGCAGTGAATCATGCGAGCGGCAATTATTTTCTGTGCCTTGATTCAGATGATGAATTATTACCGGAAGCAGTGGAATCCGTTGAAAATGAAATCCGTAATTTTCAATCCGGTGGAAATGAACCGGAGGCACTTGGTTTCCCGCTGGTTGATCAATATCAAAACCGCATCGGCAAGTTTCTCACAAAAACTGAAAAGAAAGAAGGTTTTATCAGGCTGGCATTCGCTGGAAGACTTGATGCCGAAGTGACTCTGGTTTATCAGACTTCTCTCTTAAAAAATTATCTTTTTCCTGAACAATTTCAACGAATTTATTTTCCAGAGAGTTACCTGATCTATCGTTTTGATCGTGATCATCCAGTTCAATTCGTTGATCCGATTATTTACATTTACCATAAGGATACCAGCGGAGCAATTACAAATTCCAATTCGGCAAGTCTCGAAAGAATTGAAAGAGGCGCCGCTTTAACACTTGCCATGATGAACTGGGGGCCTCTGAATTGTGCCCCTGAACAGGTTTTTCGGCATCCTGTTAAAATCATGCGTCATAGCATCAATTATGTTCGATTCTGCTTGCATCATAAGCTTGGCTTTTATTCTGCGATTACATTTGTGGATAATTTATTTTCAAAGTTTCTCGTATTAATTTCATTTGTACCTGGATTGATTTTAATGAAAAGAGATCAAAAAGCAATTAAACGCATGAGAGCGAGAATTGTATCGGAAAAAATTGATTGAAACAATTCTTAAACATTTGCCTTCAATAATTTATACTTTCATTTTGATGGTATTGCAGTAACGCTTATGTTAAAATGAATTGCCATTTTGTAAAACATGGGATTTGGAAATCAGCAAAAAATGAACCATTGGTTTGCGTTCTAGGATCTGTCTTTTTCTTTTGGGAAAGATGTCTGTAATGTCATGATTTTTTCGTTAGATGATACGCTTAAGCAAATTTTTCAAAGGAAGCTTTAATGGCATTCTTTTCACCAGATCTGATTTTTTTATTCAAAAAGTTCAACTTTTGATTTATAATACAGCTTCGAGACTATCGGAAAGCCATGCATTTAGGGGTGGATAGCAGGGTCAATCCGAGACAGAGATTCGATTGCGATACGAACAGGCTTTCCCGATGACCGCGCCACTGAAGGGAAAAACAAAGTCAATTCTGGTGATTTGCCCATATCCGCCGGGTGTTTCGCCAGCCCAGCGCCTAAAGTATGAACAATATTTCGACTATCTCAAAGCCAACGGCTACTCCATAAAGATTTATCCGTTTGTTTCACAAAGACTCTGGACTATTCTTTACAAACGCGGCCATTACGTTGAAAAATTCTGCTGGACAATCATCGGTTTCATCAATCGATTATTACTTATACCTGTCATATTTTTTCATGATGGGATTTTTGTACACAAACATATTGCACCATTTGGATTTGGATTTTTTGAATCAATTTACCCGCTTCTGAACTCGAAATTGATTTACGACATTGATGACATGATTCATCTTTCCCATTCCAGCCATGCGAATTCATTTACAAGATGGTTCAAAAAGCCTTCACGAATCACAAAATTACTTAATAAAGCGAAACATGTCATCACCTGTACGCCCTCTCTCGACAGTTTTGCAAAAATTTTTAATCCCAATACAACCGACATCTCCTCAACCATTAATACAACGGCTTATCAGCCTGTGAATTCCTACCAGAACCAGAGCGAGCGAGCGATTGTTCTTGGCTGGAGTGGTAGTCATAGCACCGAAGATTATTTGCATCTGCTGAAAGACGTCCTGAAAAAAGTATCAGAACTGAGAAATGTGCAACTGATTGTCATTGGCAGCGGCCAATTCCAAATGGAAGGTATTAATACAGAGTCGATTGAATGGAACGAACGGACGGAGGTTCAGGATCTTCAGCGAATCGATATCGGGCTTTATCCACTTCCCGAAAGCCCCTGGATTTATGGTAAAAGTGGTTTGAAAGCTCTACAGTATATGGCCTTGGGAATTCCAACCATTGCCACTGCGATTGGTGCCAATTATCGCGTTATTGAAGATGGAAAATCAGGTTTGCTTGTAAAAAACGACGATGAATGGGTTCAGGCCATCCTTGATCTGATTGATCATCCCGAGAAACGGCAAGCCCTTGGCATTGAGGGACGTAAACGTGTTGAAAAATACTTCTCTGTGACGGCCAACCAGGATCATTATTTGATGATTTTTGACCATGTTTATGGTATCCCCGAAGGGTTTCAAAGGAAACCTGAATATGAATTTGCCATCCTGCCAGGCATGTCTCAAAAAGTTGATCAATAAGTTCAGCAAAAATTATTTCTCTGAAAAGATTTAATAATCAAGGTCGGTTAGACGATGAAATCAGTGGATATGGGCACGGTGGAATCATTTCACCGACATCACTCTAAAAGAAACTGGTGGTTCCGATGAAACTTCAAAATATGGTCAAGCAATTTCTCCTGCTTTGTCTGCTGTTTACCGCATGTCATCAGACCCAGGGAGCTTACTTTGAAGGCTTTGATAATGTCGGTAACATCACGAACAATAATGACCCACTGAAATGGGCGTGGTTGAATAAAAGCCAGAACCCAGGAACAGCGGGTACTATTCCATCTGATGGAGGTTGGTGGCAGGGCACACCCTTATCACCTACCGGAGAAGCGACATTCTTTTCTCAATCAGGACCGGCAAACTCTTATGCCAGAGCTGATTATGGTAGTGCCCCTCTCGGCAATGTTTTCAGTAATTGGTTTTTCACACCAACATTTGATTTTGTGGCTGGTGACACCTTTTCTTTTTACACTAGAACTATAACTAATTCTAACTATCCTGATCGCTTACAAATCCGACAGAGCAATTCAGGCACAAGTATAAACGTTGGACCTGATTACAATTCCGTTGGAGATTACTCAACATTACTTGGAGAAATCAATCCGAATCTGGACAAACAAGTCTATCCGGAAAACTGGACGCAGTTCACTTACAACATCACCAGTTCATTTACCGGGCGAATCGGATTCAGGTATTACATAACGAATACTAACAATAATGGAAATTATATCGGGCTGGATTCCTTCAGCACAACTGCTAACCTCTACACACCCGTACCGGAACCCTCAACCTATATCCTAGGTTCCGCTGCGGTAAGTATTTTCCTGCTGGCAAGACGACGGGTTAAGGCCAGGTTGCTTGGCGTAAACTCTTGACTCTTACGCCAATCACGCTGCTTTACTTGATTGAGAAATAAGCAACACTAACAACAAGGTTGCTTATTTCTTTGATCTATAAAGTACTTTGGACTTACTTGAATAGTTGACATAAAACAATTGATAATCTGGTTTTATGATAAAATAAACATTTAAAAAAGTAACGGCATGGCCAAGAAATTCATTTAAAAAAGTAACGGCATGGCCAATAGATTGGACATCCAGGCTATTTTTGGATAAAATTGCAAATCGGCGAGAGCCTTGGCATCGTTAACTCTTTGGCATTCAGGCAATCAGGCCCAAATGCATGTCCAATGCGCTTGCCTGACAGCACTAAAAAAATTAGACCGGTTAGTTTGGAAAGTAGTCGCTTATAAAGAAAAAAGACCATGTCATTTCGGAAGATCTGGTAGAAATCATCTAACCTATTGATTTATAGATGTTTGAGACAGGGAAAAGTTGTTATTTATCCTCGCCTTTAAGCCAATCCTGAAACGGTGGGAAATGGAAAACCTGTTGTTTTCCGGGTGGCTGATCAGACGTTGGTGTTGGGGTTGACGACGCCTGATCATTTTCCTGATGATTTTTCTGGTTGAGGTAAAGTTGATGCACAGGCCAGGCCGCGATCAGTTCATTTTTTTCATCTCTGGTTTGTTCCAGAAGCTGGTAGAATCTTGAGCGTCGATCGGTTGATTTGGCAGTGAACGACCGTGCGAGGATAGCCGCTCGAGTGACATAAATCATCTGTTCTGAATGCTTTTCAAAGATCAGGCCGATTTCAGAAGGGCTGAGCCCAAGCTCCTCAAGAATTTCCCAGGCGGGATGTTCTTGTGGCTGCTTAGGCTGGACCCAAGGGCGGCTCGGCCTTTGATCAAAACGCTCGCCACGTGGCAGGCAGAGGCTCCATTTTCCGGGGCTTTCTTTCTGAAAGAATAGCTCCATATTCATATTCCTGGCGACAATGCCGAGCTCCTGCCAAATCTCAATAACCTTGCAAAGCTTTTGGCGGATGGACTTTAGTTCAAGGCTTGGTGAGTAGCCGAGCTGATTCACGGCAAATGAGCGAAGGTCGAATCGAGGCGAGATCTCGCGGTGGTGATATATCTTTTGAAGCAGCAGGAACCCGCGTCTGGCTGCCGGCTGTTTTAATTCACGATATGTTGCAAAATCAAACCAGATAAAGCCTTGCGATTGAAGAACCAGTCGAAAGAATAACGGGTTCCAGATGATCGTCCATGGTTCTCTGGCTCGGGCGGCGTCGTTCGACTTCGATGGAAGATCGTGGCTCAGGAAGTGAAAACCGATGTCTCTGTGCTCGGATTTCAGGCGATCCCACCAGGCAGAGTTGTGATAGTGAACAAGGCTGAGCCGATGGATGGATTCCCTGAGCCGATCATAGTGATCGCCACCGATGGGTAATCCAAGCTGCCGGCAGAAAAAATGGGGTGTGGCAGTCAGCTCAAGCACGGGCCTGGAATCTGCAAAAGTTATGGCCAGAAGCCCATAAAGTGTCAATTCGTCGGTTGGTGAAAGCCCGCCAGGGGCATTGACAGTCACCGAGCCTTTACGTTTTTTACGCTCGCGATCAGTGTAAAAAAAATCGCTAACGTGGCAAATCGGTGTTTCAGGATGGTAATCCAGGGGCGAGAGAGCTGTCTCAACAAGTGAAACCTGGCTCATCCCATGATCAAGCCCTGCGCTGTTTAACGGACCTGGGCGACCGGAAAATGAATTCAGCTCATTTTTTTTCATGAATTCAATCCAGGCCTTGATAAAATGAGATCCCATCAGAATAGATAGCTGATTTCAGCGAGTCAAGAATTACAAAGGTCTATTTTGAATTATTCAATAGAGTTTGGGAGACATGTCTGACCTGCTCTTCTGTTAATTCGGCGAACATGGGCAGGCTGAGTTCTTCACTGGCCCATTTTTCGGCCTGTGGGTAAGGCTGAAAATCAAGGTCTTTGTAAGCATTCAGTTTATGGATAGGGAATGGATAATGTAAACCTGCACCGATTCCCTGAGACTGAAGGTTTTTGAGAACTTCATCACGTTGTTTCACACGAACGGCATAAATGTGATAAATCGACAAATTTCCTGGGCGATCAACGGGCTGACCAAAATCAGGCAGTAATTGGTCGTAGAGAGTGGCCCAGTCTCTGCGTCGTTTGTTCCACTGGTCCAGATATTTTAATTTCACGTTAAGAATAGCAGCTTGAATGGTATCAAGGCGGCTGTTGAGACCAGGTTCTTCATGATGATATTTGACACGACTTCCCCAGTTTCGCAGCAGAGTTAACCGATCTGCCAGATTTTTGTCAGAGGTTGTGATGGCACCGCCATCGCCATAGGCACCCAGATTTTTACCTGGATAAAAGCTGAAAGCGGCGGCATGACCGAGGCTCCCTGCTTTTTTACCTTTGTAACTGGCACCATGTGCCTGGGCTGCGTCTTCTACAACTTTCAAATTATATTTTAAGGCCAGTTTGTTGATTGAATCCATGTCGCAGCATCGCCCGTAAAGATGAACAGGCATGATGGCTTTGGTCTGAGGCGTAATTGCATTTTCAATGAGATCTGAATCAATCAGGGCATCACTGCTTCGAACATCGACGAGCACAGGTTTAGCCCCAGCCTGTGTTATACCCAAAGCCGTTGCAATAAATGTAAATGCAGGAATAATGACTTCGTCGCCTTCTCCGATTTCAAGGGCTCGTAGAATCAGATAAATGGCATCGGTGCCGCTGGCCACGCCAATGCAGTGGGCCGAATCGCAATAGGAGGCAAATGCCTTTTCAAAAATGGCAACTTCGGGGCCAAGAATATAGCCGCCGTGATCAAGCACGGCTTGAATGGCGAGAGCGATTTCATTTTGAATGGAGCGATACTGAGCTTGAAGATCAACCAGTGGAATTGTCATGGTTTTGGTCTTTATTGATCAGGGATTCGAAGGAGATTGAGAATGGTCAGGGGGAGCCGAATCAGCCTTTGACGGATTGGGTGATACAGTCGGAAATTCATAAATTGCACCTTCGATGCCGGCGACCTGCAATTTTCTGACATTGGCAGGCAGGTGTTTTTCCCACTCATATTGCGGCATGTTATTGAAGGTTCTTAGAATAACTATGCTTCCAGCCAGTTGATCGGGGGTGACTGGGTTGTATTGCAATTTTCGAGTATCTCGCCGGATGAGCGTTTTCTGATCACCCGACACCTTAACGGAAACGACATCAGCAGCGACCTGTGGTTCATAATACTTGAGAATGTGACCACCTTCTATCAACGCCTGCCTTGAGCCAAGAATATCGGCAAGTTGCTGGAAATTCTGGATGGTGTAATGATTGGAACTGGCTGGATAAGTTGTCATTCTAAAAACTGTAAATGCCATCAGTCCAATTGCAACGCTCATATCAACCACCGGTTTTTTCCAGGATGAAATTGCGGCCATACCCAGCACACCGAATAAGGCAAGTGCAGGCGTGATATAAGTAATATTCAGAAGAAACTTGAGTAGTATCAGGCCATAGCCGAAGCCAATAACCGAAGTGGCCAGGGCCAGATACCAGCGAGGTGATCGGTTTTGAAAAACGAGCCTGATGAGGCTTGTTACACCAAGTATCAGCAATGGAAAAACAAGTGAAATGTAGCCTGAATATCGGCTGGAAACGCCAGAATATTCGTTGCCTTTGATTATCAAAAAGGCATAGAGTGCAAAAATGCGCAGAAGGGAAAGCCGCAGGAAGGCCCCGGGATAGGCGACAAGCACCAAGGCCATAAAGCCAATGAGCATCCAGACAGAGCGAATGACCCAGGTTGTAAACATTTTTCTGAAATTTAATTTCTGGTTGTTTTCACTCATTTTCTCAGGCGAAAGCAGAATGGCAATTCCAACAGCAATCACGGCCCAGAAGGCAACAAATACGCCTGTTTGGAGCCCGAGAAAATTCAATCCGATGAATGATCCGGCGGCAATGCCATTTCTGCGGACGGGCTGGGCCAGAAACTGGCCGACTGATAGAGAGGTAAATATCAGCGATACGGCTATCCAAAGATGACAGTTCAGATCTCTGCCAAGAAAGAAACCGCAAAGCACACCCACAGCGGAAACAGCAGCCAGGCCTGGCAAAGTGGGGTTTTCAGAGATTTTCAAATAACCCCACAGAATGGTGGCAATGAGCAGGGCTGCACCTGAGAACTGCAGAAGTCGCAGCTCTGTTTCATGCCCGGGCTTTAAGCGTTGTGGCCCCAGCATGGCCAAAACATAATGCAATAATGGCGGATGTGAATGTCGCAGGTTGAATACATCATGATCTTCATGATAATCAGGAAATTCAGAGAAAGGCTGGTTTTTGAATTTCGCAATCACAAACCGGAGAAAATCCAAGGCAGAAAAAGCAGAACTGTCAGTGGCATTGGCCACCACACCCTGGCGAGCGGCCAGTACGTAATCAACTTCGTCCCATTGCAACGTCTTTCTCATGGTGGGCCAGAGCCCCGCAAACAAAACCGCTGTAGCCACAGCCCAGACAGCCAATGTGGCTCGAATCGGGACAATCGGTTCACTTTGAAGCAAATTCGAAGTCTGAGTCATCTCAACCGGTTGCTGTGTCATCATCTGATTTCGGTTAGTGTTGAATAATTTTTCATAGATTCTTCTGCTGAGGCAAGCTGCCGCACCACTTCAAGTGCAATTCCAGCTTCATTTATTGGTGATTTGCCATTCATAATACAATCGATGAAGTGAGCAAGCTGGTTGGCGACCGGTTCACCACCGGCAATGTGGGGAATCACTAAATCGCCCTGCCGAATACTCATGCGGAAT
>JBJTRR010000834.1:0-4498 GCA_046076185.1 bacterium
CAACTATCAACGGCAATCTGATCAGTGCCTACCACCATGGCATCGCCACGTTTCACGTCGTTCAGGCTGCCGCCTGTTGGCCCGTTACGCATGAGCAACTTGCGGCCATCGGCAATGACGAGTGTCGGCTTCATCATCAGGCCGAAGTCGGTGATAATGCCATGAATGTTCTGGTGAAACTGATTTCTGGGATTGCCCAGCAGGCCATACCAGTTTTTCATTGTCACGGTGGCCTTGCACAGGTTGTGATCCTTCACGGGCGAAACGCCAATGACTTTCGTCGCATCCTTGAATGGCTTGTAAAACATCCGCCAGGTGCCGGTGATGGTCTCGCCACCGATGTAGAGATCTTCGAAATAACTCTCTTGTGGCAGAATCAGCTTGGCACCGGCCCTGAGTGCGGCATCGCCCACTTTGGTCTTGAAAAAGCAGCTTTCCGGGTTGTTAATCGGGTTATCACACACACGTACCTCACGGGCACCGGCAGCCAGGCACAGCTTCACCACGGCGGCCACGGTGTCGGGCTGGCTGGTGGCGGCCAGGTCAGGGTTTTTATCAAAGGCCACGTTTGGCTTGACGACCACAATGTCGCCCCTGGTGATAAACTTCTCCACCCCGCCCATGGCTTTCAGGGCGGCTTCCACCATCCTCATCGCCTGGCTTTCGGCCGATTCGTCGGCTGGCTGCGATTCAGGGTTGTTACGCACCACCACCACGCTTGGTGCCGAGCCTGGCAGGCTGGCCGTGACGGAATAATCCTTCAGCTTCACGGGCGGCGGCGGCTTCACGCCCTGCATGCCCCACTGGTCGTTAATCACCAGCCCGGTGGCCACGGCCCCGCCCAGAACGGCACAGGTGCCGCCCACCCGCTGCACAAAGTCGCGGCGGCTGAAAGAGGCATCGGCCGGGTTCACCCCGCCCAGTTTCTGAAGGTTCGAAATTTGCTTCGCCGTCAGTTTCTCGCTCATTTACAGGCCCCATTGCACGTGGAGATGTATGCGGAAGAGTTCAACCGATCCACCAGCCATATCATTATCTTATCATCATCTCGACCGGAAAACGCCCACAATTGAGCATTTACCATCATTTTATTCCGGCTTGGCTGCCGCCGACGGACTGGCCGAAGCGGGCAGGGCAGGCAGTTTCGCAGGCACGCCTGCCACAAAAGCCTTTGCAAAAACCTGGGCCGATTTCGGGTCGGTCGCCCCGTTCACACCGCCAAATGTGTTTCCCTTGCGGAAGACTACATCCACCAGCCCGATATTGGAACTGACCACCATGGCGTCGCAATTCTCGGCTTTTTCTTCCTGAATTTTGGCACCATCAGCCTTCACCGTTTCCAGATATTTCTCATACATCTTTTTGGCTTCGGCTTCGTCAGCATACGGCCGAACAAAGGCCTGCCATGACTGATTCCCGGCACCGTAATCGGCCATGAAGACATCCGTCAGGAAGGCATAACCGAAAACGTCCTGGGCCACATATTTCGGGTTGGCCATGCCCGAACCCTTGGGCAGAAGCCCGAAGAAGAGGTCGGGCGAAGCCTCTTTCGCTTCACCTGCAGCCACCGATGTCGCCTTGCCGGCCCCCTGTGCCGCAGCAACCCGCTTGGCAATGGCCAGGGCAAATTCATTAAATTTCGGGTCGTCCTTGGTTGAAACAATCTGAGTGTAGAACTTCCCGGTGCGGAAAAGCAGCGAGCCCGATGCCGAATAACCCTCGGTGCCAACTTCTACAGGCTTGGTCTGCTCGGGCTTTTCCGAGCCATACTTACCCAGAGCCTTCAGGTCGTTGGCCATCTCAAAGATATAAAGCTGCAGCTCGTTTGAATCGTCGCCCAGCGGATGAAAATAGGTATAGGCCATACCTTTGACATCATACTGAATGAAGCTCTCGGCCCGGCCGTCAATCTTTTCAAAAAGATTTTCGGCGTTAAATGTTTCAAGGTGTTTGTCGCCAAGCTTGCAAATCGTCCAGCCAGCGGGCAGGTCGGTCAGCGGCAGCATTCCGGCGATTGCCTTCTGGGGCTCGGCCACTGTGCCAATTTCAGCATCACGCTGGGCAGGTGTCAGGCCGGCAGCCACTGGTGCGGCCGCATTGGCCGGGGCCACGCCCGGCTGAGGCACACTGGCATTATTCGCCACAATGTAAACCGGCTGATTCAGGTTGGCCGAAATGGCAGCAGGTGGCGACTTCAAATCTTCTAGCTGTTGCGGGGCATCAAGCCCAACCGCTTTTCGCAGAGGGCCGACCCGTTCAAGCACATCTTTCAGCGGGGCAATGGTCTGCGGGGCTGTCACGGCAGTCACACGCAGGGCCAGCAGAGATTCGTCAAGCTTCTTGATGCCGTCAACAAGTTGCTTTCGCTCGCTTGCCAGCCGCTTCATCTCTTCCCGAACGCCTTCGTCGGCCTTCACCAAATCGTCAAATTTTCGGCCCTGTTCCAGCACTGTCCAGGTTTTGTTCGGGTCGAATTCATACCGGTTTACATCATAATAACTTGATTTGATGGCCACTGCCGTAAAAATTGCCGGAATGCCCATCACCAGCAGCATGGCCGATACGATCGAGAGAAAACTCGGTCGAACGCTTGTCCGCCCACGCCGGGGCGAAAACCAGTCCATCTTGCCCAAAATCGCAAAAGCTATAGGTGTTGATGCAAATGCCACCATCGCCGCCGAAACCGACAGGGTAACCAGTGGGTCTTCGTTATAGCGTGCGGCAAGTTGGTTAAGCCATTGGCGGAGTGCTTCAAACATGGCAGGTTACCAAGCGGTCCGGAAGGTGTTGCAATTGTTCTGTGAATCGCCGGGCCAAGCCTTTTTCAGATTTGCCCTGCGAGTCAAATCTAATATTAAACCTTACCGCGCGATCATGCAATGGACATGTTTCTCCAGACCATTTCTCATGGGGCTTGATTCAGGGCTGGAAAATTCAGGCAATTTCATATTACAATAAGTTAATAATTGAACTGACGGGCAGTGCAAGGCAGCCCCCGCAAAGCTGGTTCAAATTCCCTAAGCTCATCAGGGCAAGTTGTTTATGTCAATCAAGCCTGAGCCGAAAGAGAAACAGTCAAAGCTGGCGCCAAGGCCTGTTGTTACCCGCCTCAGCCTCTATCTTCGTCAGCTTGAAATCCTTCAGGCTGCGGGCCAGACATGCGTCTCAAGCAATAAAATTGCTAAAATTCTTCAACTCAGCGATGCTCAGGTGCGTAAAGATCTCGCCTTCTTCGGTCAATTTGGTCACCCCGGCATCGGATACAAGATTGACGAGCTGCAAGTTTCTATAAGAAAAGCACTTGGAACCGACAAGCTCTGGCCCCTGGCCATTGTCGGGTTCGGCAATCTTGGCCGGGCCCTCATGCGATACCGCGAATTTGACCGACACGGATTTCGTATAGCGGCCGTTTTTGACAGCGACCCGAAAAAAATTGGTTCGCCTGCCAACGACCTGGAAATCTATCCCATCGCCCGGCTTTGCGAAATCTGCAAACAGCAGGGCGTTTCAATCGCAGCTCTCACGGTGCCGGCTGAGGTCGCCCAGGATGTTGCTCTCGAGATAATCAATTCAGGAATTCGCGGCATTCTCAATTTCGCGCCGGTCGTTCTGCGAGTGCCTGAGTCCGTCAGCGTTGTCTCGGTTGACCTCTCCGTTCAGCTTGAACAGCTGGTTTATAAGGTCAGCCACGGCGTGGGTAATCAGCCGGGGCGATGAAGCCACGGTCGCGATTGATTTGTCACCTGCTGTTCATCAATTGCCCGGATTGCGCTGAAGAATGAATTTTTCAAGCATCCTGTCGTCAATTTTAACGGGCTTTTTGGCAGGCTTCGCTGCGTCCTTGGGCTTGCTCTCGGTTTTTTCGGTTTTGGGTGTATCGTTTAACTTTTCAAGCTCTTTTTCTCGCTCGTCGCGGGCTTTTTCCTCAGCCTGAAGCTGTTTCAGCAGTTCTTCCGGCGAGCCTCCGCCGGCGATCGGCTTCTGAAACCGCATTCCCTTGGGCACTTCCGTTGCCGGGCCGTTGTAGCTTCCAGGGATCATTCGCCCCGGGGCAGCCGGAATCGCTTCTTCCGGGGGAACTTCCTGCAATCGGCTTTGCTGCATGACTTTCGGATTCAGCGGAATGGGCACGGCCGAATCCTTATCGCTCACGGCTTCACCCGCCCGGCCTTCCCGTGCAAATCCGCCGGCAGAATTGCCCGAAGTCGATGGCACAAGATCGGCGGGTATGGAATCAGCCCCGAATGGCGAGGCCGATTCTGACCGACTGACCGGCTTCACGCCTGAATAACCCCGATTTTGCAGGTTTGAAACCCAGTTGGCCATCAGCCGGTAATAGGGGTTGCTCGGGGCATTGAAAATGGGCTGATTGTTCGGATGATGCGGCAGCAGGCTGTTTGTCAGCAGCGGGCTCTGCATCAGGTTCGCTGCATTGACGAGTGTCAGTGTGGCATCAAGATTAGCCCTGAGAATAGCCGGGTCGCGGGCTGCCCGGCCG
>JBJTRR010000835.1:0-2310 GCA_046076185.1 bacterium
CGCTTCAGCGGAATAATCGCCATTGCCTTCTCTTTGATGTCGTCTTTCAGGACTGAGGTCATGTCTGTCTCAATAAACCCCGGGGCCACAGCATTGGCCGTGATATTACGCCCGGCCAGCTCTTTGGCCAGCACGCGGGTCAGGGCAATCACGCCCGCCTTGGCGGCTGAGTAGTTGGCCTGGCCAAAATTGCCGATGATGCCCGAAACGCTGGCAATGTTCACAATGCGCCCGTATCGCTGCCGCATCATCACCCTGGCCGCCGCACGACACGCGAAAAAGACACCATTCAGGTTCGTCTGAATCACGTCGTTCCACTTGGCGTCGTCCATGGCAAAGGCAATGTCGTCACGCGTGATGCCGGCGTTATTTACCAGAATGTGAATCTTGCCAAATGTCTGCTCGGCTTCGTTGATGATCCGGTTGACGTCCTCAACCTTCGACAGATCGCCCGCAAAAGCCTCGGCTGTGCCACCGGCGGCTCGAATTTCGGCCACGGTGCCGGCTTCCAGCTTTTCTTTATTGGTGGCCACGCAGCCGACAGTCGCCCCACAGCTTGAAAGGTGCAGCGCAATGGCTCGCCCAATCCCGCGCGAGGCACCCGTCACCACAGCCACCTGGCCGCTCAGGTCAACCTTAGTCGGCTTGTAACCAATCGTTTCCTTCGCCATCGTTTTTTTGATCCTGAATTGTCTTGATCTTTTACAGGCTGATTCTGAATCAGCGAGCCGGAATTGTTTCACATGGAACTTTTCTGTCAATACGTTTCAGCAGGCCGGTCAGCACGCGGCCTGGCCCGATTTCGTAAAACCGGGTGTAGCCCTCGGCCAGCATTCGGCGGATGCAGCCTTCCCAAAGTACGCCGCCCGTGACCTGATTCACCAGCCGGCTGCGAATTGCGTCAGGCGTGGTGTGAATCGACGTATCCACATTGGCATAAACCGGCATGCGGGGCTCGACCATCGCAGCCGCGGCCAGCACTTCGCCCAGCTTTTCATCTGCCGGTTTCATCAGCGGGCTGTGAAAGGCACCAGCCACCGCCAGGGGGATAACCTTCATCGCTCCGGCTTCAAGGGCAGGGGCCTCAAGCACCGCCAGGGCCCGTTTCTCGCCTGAAACCACGATGTTGCCCGGCCCCAGCATGTTCGCCTTCCAAAGCCGCCCGGTCGGGGCCACTTTGGCCAGCACTTCGTCAACTTTCGCCTCATCAAGCCCCAGAATGCTCGACATCCCGCTGGGCGATGCCACCGCCGCTTCCTGCATCAGCCGGCCACGCTGCCGCACCACCTTCAGGGCTGTCTCAAAATCCATTGCCCCGGCCAGCACCAGTGCCGTGTATTCGCCAAGGCTCAGGCCCGCTGCACCGCTCACGCCGGCAACCACTTCCGGCTGCGTTGCCTTCAGGCTTTCCAAGGCGGCCAGGCTGGCCACCAGAATGGCCGGCTGGCTCACGTCGGTCGCTTCCAGTGCTTCGGCCGGGCCTTCAAAGCAAATCTGCTTCAGGTCGAAGCCAAGAATTTCACCGGCCCGGTCAAAAAGTTCACGTGCGGCCGGCAGTTCGGCATAAAGCTCCTTGCCCATGCCGACAAACTGGGCCCCCTGGCCTGGGAACAAAAACGCCGTTTTTCCGCCAGTGTCTGACATGCCTGCTCAAATCCTTTAAACTGGTTCCCGAAAATATCAGCCTTCGCCGCCCGATGCCGTCTGGGCGATCATCTTCACAATTTCGTCGTTCACGCCTGATTTGCCAATATTCGCCGCAACACGAATCGCATTGCGAATGGCACGGTCGTCAGAACTGCCATGACAAATGATGCACGCACCCCTGATGCCCAGCAGCGGCGCCCCGCCAAATTCTTTGTATTCATAACGCCTTTTGACAGAGCCAAGCCCCTCAGCCACCTTCTTGGCTGATTCCGGCGGCAGCTCAACCAGCAGCCGGGCCATCCATTCCTTCAGGGCTGCAAAGAGAAACTCCACGGCACCTTCGCCGCCCTTCAGCAAAATGTTTCCCGTGAAACCTTCGGTAACCACCACGCGGGCATGCCCTTCATAAATTTCACGCCCCTCAACATTGCCGCAGAATCGCGAAGCGTGCGGGCTGTTCATGAAAAGATCACGCGTGGCACGCACCAGGTCGTTGCCCTTGTCGTCCTCGGCACCCACATTCAAAAGACCAATCTTCGGGTCAGTCACGCCCAGGATTTTCTCAGCGTAAACCGCACCCATCAGCCCATATTGATAAAGATCTTCAGGCTTGGGGGCCATGTTCGCGCCCACATCAATCAGAACCACAGGGCCCTGGCTTGA
>JBJTRR010000836.1:0-5885 GCA_046076185.1 bacterium
CTGAGAGTCTGAGATTTTCATAAATCTCGGCATCAGGCGGCTTTTTGATTTTCGACATCACCAGCCGGTGGGCACGGGCTTTATCCATCAGGCCCTTGTGCTCATAAATCTGGGCCAGACTGTTATGCAGGTTCCATTCCATGGGCAGTTTGTCAACACAGCCTTCAAGCACGGCCTGGGCTTCGTCGGTTTTGCCCATGCGCACCAGCAACTGGCCAATGGTTTCCTGAATTTCGGGCGAGGCCGGCAGCAGCTCTTCAGCCCGGCGGGCATAGGCAAGCCCTTCGGCCAGATGATCAGGCTCAAATTTGTAGATCAGCATTGCCAGATTATTCAGGGCGATGTAGTTATCAGGAACACGCCTGAGCACCTTGCGATAAAGCTGCCGAACCGGAAGACTTTCTTCAACCCTTTTGCCGGTAATATTGAAATTCTGGGCCGAGATCATGGTGGCCCGCATCAACAGATTCAGGCTGGCCGAATCGTCGTCGAGCTTTTGCTGAACCCATTTCTGGGCGGGTGCCGCGCCAATTTTATTTGGTTCTGACCAGAGGCTGGCGGCGATCTGAGTCCAGACCGGGTGCTCAGGGTCGCGCTTCAGCAGGGCTTCAAGTTTGGGCCAGTCAGGCGTTTTGGAATCGACCGAGTTAACGATCGACGCCACCATGACCATTTCGTCAAGCTCTTTGTTAAGCTGGTCAATGGTTGTGTCAGAAAGGCCGGGCTGGGCTTTCAGCCAGTCTCTGGCTTCTTTTTCCTGACCCTGCATGATAAACATGCGGGTTTTGGCCAGTGCGGTTTCATAGGGAACGGCACTGACCTGATTGAGCAGAAAGGAGTCGAGCCGGGTCATGACCCGGCCGAGCTGATCTCTGTCAAGCTTTTTGGCACCCGTCCATTCAATCCAGAGAGCCTCGGAGCCGGCGACCGGATAATCGTACATGACCGGTTCCAGGATGCGGAACGCTGTTTCGCGGTTGTTCATGGCCAGATAAAGCAGCGAGAGCTTGCGGCGGGCCAGCACCGATTCGACTGGATTGGTACTGGCGGCCACCAGGCGCAGCAATTTTTCGGCCTTGATCACATTCACGGCCGACGAAGGCTCTTCAAGCATCAGAAATTCGGCGAATTTGGTGTAAAGCCGGGCGTCTCGCAGCTCGCGGGCTTCCACCAGATCCATCAGCAGCAGTTTGGCTTTGAACGAGTCTTTGCGGGCCTCAAAGGCGTCGACGTATTTCAGCCAGACTTCAATATCGTTCGGGTCAACGCTCAGCACCCGCTTGAAGACCATGTCGCTGGCGGGTTGATCTGATCGGCTGGCGACGGCGACAACGCGATATTTTGATTTGGCGTCAACCGCCGATTCAGTGAAAAGCCCGGCTGCCACGCTTGAGGCAAGCAGCACGCCCAGAATGGCCGGAAGGCTGAGAAGCAGTGTTCGCCCAATAAATTTCAGGGCCGGCGGGCGAAGGAGATAGCTTTTGCCGAAAAGCTTGAAACGAAACGTCACCTGATTGAAGCGGCGACTGGAACCGGTCTTCACATCGCTTGACCGACTCGACCTGACTTTTTTGCTGCTATCGCCTGCTCGTGACATCTGCCCCAGACCTTAATTTAACGGAATGCCGATATCGTTGCCAGGCAAGCCATGGCATGTGCAAATTCATGTGAATATCAGACTTGGCTACTGTTGAAAAACATTATAACCGAGCTGGCCTGACTCAACAAGTCGGAAAGAATGCCGTCAGGCCGGGGTGTTGGCCCGAGTGGTCATTACGACCGGAAATATTGGAATCCTGACAAGCCAGTGCGCCCTGTTTCAGAAAAAGCCGAGTCAGGCCATGACCTGCCGGCTTCGTTTGAGTTAAACTGAGTAGCATTCATGTCGCAAGCTGGTTTGCATCAGGCATGTCTCAATTGAGGCAGCACAAAAAAAGGCCGCCGCATGATTAAGGTTCTGATCTGGGAAAATTTCTGGGGCCCCATGGCCTTGAAGCGTCCTGGCCATGCCGCGGTGGCTGTGATGCACGGTGGCTGGGTGCAGGAATATGTGAGCTGGTGGCCACTGGCAGGCAAAAGAGACAACGCCTCGGCAAACCCCGGGCAGCGATTTCGTACGGGCAAGGCCAACGACATCACCGGCGACTTCGTTGCCGAAATGGGTGCCAATACGCGCAACCGGCTGGCCGCTGGGACCATTCAGCCACGGGCTGGCCAGATGCAGGACACAACTGATTTTTACACCGACCACCGGATTAATGTCGATAACCCGAATGATTCATGGATGCAGGCGCCGACGCATGTGATTGCCATTCCGACCTGCGACGACGTTGAGGACAAAGCGGCCGGTACCGTCAGGCTGGGGCTTAACGAGAGTAATCTGCTGGACTGGTGGGCGATTTATAAAAACAAGGTGATTAACCCTACCGCCCACCATGAGTACAACTTTGTTTCCAAAAGATACAATTGTGCATCGGTGGCGATGGCTGCCCTGATTGCAGCCGGTGGCGACATTTTCAAGAAGCATTCCAAGGCATGGGCTTATTACTCGCCCAACGACATTCGTGACTATGCCAACGAACTGAGGCGAGAAATTGATCGGCTCAATTCGCGGATGCAGACAGTGCAAAATGGCATTCTGGGCGATTATCGCAAATATATGCCCGACACTCGTCAGAAATTTGGTGTCGATTACCTTCACAGCACAAGTGGAACAAGCACCCGCGTGGTTGAAATCTGGCGAACTGAAGAGTGGCGCAGGCAAAGTGCCGTGATGATTGGCCGGCGAAAAGATCAGGTGCGAAATATTGACACGCTGATGGAACAATACTGGTCGCTGGGCGAGGGATGGACAGCCCAGAACCTGCCCCTGAAGGCCACAATCATTTCAAGCATCCTTGCCGAAGTGCAGTCGCATCTGATTGAAAAGCCGAACAGCGACCGCCGCGAAGCCGTGCTGAAGCTGGGCTCGCAGTGCATTGCCGTCATTCGCTATCACGCCGCCCAGAGCCAGAATAACATGAACGAACTTAGGACATATGTCGGCACACTCACCTGATCATTGAAAAATGCAGGCAAGCCCGACCCTTATCAAAGATCTCTTCTGACAAATGAAAAGCCAGCCATGACAAGATTTATCGCCAGCGTGTTATTCGCCCTTGCCAGTGTTTCCATCGGTTCTACCCATGCCCTGGCTGCCGATCGCAGGCCGAATCTGGTATTCATCTTTACCGACGACCAGCGGGCCGATGCCCTGGGTGTGGTTCAGCGAGAGCAGGGCGATAAAGCCCGCTTCCCGTGGCTGGAGTCGCCCAATCTCGACCGCCTGGCCAGCCAGGGCGTGCGGTTTCGGAACGCATTTGTCGTCAATGCCCTTTGCTCGCCCAGCCGGGCCAGCTTTCTTACGGGCACTTATGGCCACAAAAACGGCATTCGGAATAATGGCACGCCACTGGCCGAAGATTCAGTGACTCATGCCAGCCTGCTGCGGCAATCAGGCTATAAAACCGGCTATGTGGGCAAGTGGCACCAGGGCCAGCAGAAAGGCCAGCGGCCCGGATTCGACTTTTCAGCCAGTTTCATAGGCCAGGGCACTTATTTTAACTGCCCTGTGGAAGTCAATGGCGTGGCGCAGCAGACCACAGGCTGGATTGACGACATTTCCACCGATTTTGCCGAGAAATTCATCGACGACAATCGCGATAACCCCTTTCTGCTGGTTGTCGGCTATAAAACCTGCCATGGGCCGTTTCAGCCACCCGCCCGCCACGAAGCCACTTATGGCAATGCCGGTGCCCGCCCTGTGCCGAACCAGAAGCAGGAAGCCATTTACAAAAAGGATCAGCCCAAGGCTGCCGCCGTGCCGAAGAAAAAGGCCGAGGCCACCAAAAAGAAAGCGGATGCTGCGAAAAAACAGGCTGCCCCGCCCATCTCGACAGCCATTCGCACCGATGGCCTGGTGAATACAAATCTGGGGATGTTTCGCGGCCTTCGGGCCATCGACGAAAACGTGGGCCGATTGCTGAAAAAGCTTGACGACCTGAAGCTGGCCGACGACACGATGATCGTTTATTCCAGCGACAACGGCTATTACCTGGGCGAGCATGGCCTGGGCGACAAGCGATCAGCCTATGAAGAGAGCATGCGCGTGCCGATGATTGTGCGATACCCGCGGAGCGTGCCGCAGAACAAAACGCTTGACCAGATGGTGCTGAATATTGACCTGGCCCCGACCCTGCTGGACTTTGCCGGAGTGCCCGTGCCTGCAACCATGCAGGGGCGAAGCTGGCGGCCCCTGCTGCAAGGCAAGCCCGTGCCTGACTGGCGCAAGTCGTTTTTCTATTGCTACTTCCGCGAGCCGGCCTTTAATGTTCCGATGGTCACGGCCGTGCGCACCGATACGGCCAAGCTGGTGGTCTATCCCGGCCACCCGGAATGGACAGAGGTGTTTGATTTGGGCAACGATCCCTATGAAATGAAGAATCTGGCGGCCGACCCGGCCGCGGCTGGCCTGAAATCAGGCCTTGAGGCCGAATACAAGGCGGCTGCCGGGCAGATTGACTTTCCCCTGCCGGCCCGCGACGAACCGGCCAAACCCAAAGCCGCCGGCAAGCCGGACGCCGGTTAAGCTGACCGGTGTTTGAAGTTTCCCGGCGAGGGAAAGCAGGGCAGTTCGCAAGGTCTTTTCTGGCTGAGAGATGGAAATATCTGAACGGACCTTGCCGACAAAAAATGCTTTACTTTCGGCCTGGCGGAAGTATAATGAATCTGCTTGCTCCTTTAGCTCAGTCGGTAGAGCAGCTGACTCTTAATCAGCGGGTCGTAGGTTCGAGCCCTACAGGGAGCATTTTTCAACTTTATTTCCAATCGTTTAGCCTAGTGATTTTGAGATATTCTATGTGCAATGCAGCCACCCTTAGTAGGAATCTGGCAACTTACATATTTGGTTGTGATAATTTCAATTATGATAGATTATTCCTCAAATGATATTTTCATCAGGGTATTGCTCCGTTCCGAAATGCCCTGAATGCATTGCCAAGTGCAGTAAACCAACACACTACCAATATCAAGTACACAACAAAGCAAATTAACAAGGGAATAGCAACCGCTCCCTCTTCGAATCGACCTGATAGCAACGTAATGAGAGAAATTATTGACGATAAGATTGCCATCCAGACAGTCAACATAAAAACTCTAACCAAATGCATTAATCCCTCTGAGATAAAGTTGATAGCCCCTTTTGAACCGCCCGAAAAATCAAATTCCTTTGGCTCGCTATCGATAGCCCGCTTCAGTCTCTCGGCTTTCTTTCGCTCTTGCTCCTCGGCCAATTCTGCCAGTTCTTTTTCATGTTTTAAGGCTTTTTCTTTGGCCTGCTTCTCTGCTTCCTTCTGTTCCTCGGCCAATCTATTGGCTTTCGCTTTCTCGGATGCTTCAGTTTCTATTTTTTTGCCTGTAACTTTGTCCCGGAACAATAAATGCCAAGTCGCAATGTGGGCAATGATCCATTATGCCAGCATCTTCAAGGCTACTTTTAAGGCTTCTGTCGCAATTTGGACAATCATAAATTACTTCATGCTTGCCAAGAACGGTTTTTCTCACTTTTACATTCTTCGGCTTCATCTGTGACACCTTCATCCGAATGAGGTTACACGTCCACAACTTTGTATTTGTACAGTAGTTTTGGACAACTGACGTTAAGATACAAAATGAGATTGGCACGCTCAAGATTTTTCCGAGTCGCTTCGAATGATTCACTGAGAATAATCGCTAAAACCCTATTGTCATAGAGCACGTTAGGCACGAAGGGCCTGCAATTTTTGCAGTAGTTTTGCTCCGCCAAGTGCTGCCGGCACTGGCAGAAGCACGCCAATGGCCATCATCCA
>JBJTRR010000837.1:0-6611 GCA_046076185.1 bacterium
ATGCCGCTGGGCGACCTCGAAGCTGAAGTCTATAACAAGATTTTGGTTGTGGGTGCTGATGCCCCGCTGCTTTCCCAGATTAAAGATAATCTGCGTGAAAGCGACGACTTCCGCCTGGAAACAGCCCAGTCAGGTTTTGAAGCCGGTATTCGTGCTGAGAGCTTCCACCCGGACTGCATCATTATTGATATGGCCATCGGCCGCATTGAAGCCGGCCAGATCGCTCAGAACCTGCGTCGCAGCCAGGATCATGTCAGCACGATCCTGATCGCCTTGACCAGCGAAACCCCGGGCCCTGAAATTCTGGCCCTTGGCTTCAACGACGCCTTCAAGAAGCCTTTCGACGGCAATCTTCTGAGCGAACGCATCAAGCGTTTCATCAACGACAAGAAATCCGACGAAATCTGACCTGATAATTGAGACTTCTCTCGATTTAAAGTCAGTCAATAATCAGACCGCCCGCGATGACAACACCCCACAAATGTCGTCGCGGGTGGCTCTATTTATTTCTTCGTAATCTCACCAATGCTCTGCCGAAGGGTTGTCGTGGGTGTCAAGCCAACATGCACTTTCTTAATATTGCCAGACCGGTCTATTAGAACCGTCATTGGTATTGATTCCACCTGCATGGCTTTGGCCGCAGCTCCGGTACGATCAAGGGCCAGGGCCGCTCTTGGCAGTTTTTCCAGGTCAACGCCCATCTTCTTCAGGCCAAGCCGCACAAAATCGGGTAGTTCGCCTTCTTCAGCCTGCTGGTCGATGGAAACCAGCAGAACCTGCAGGTCGCTGCCGTCTTCAAGCGTGGCCAGGGCGGCAGTCAGCTCGGGGAACGACTTGCGGCAAGGCCCGCACCAGGTCGCCCAGAAGTCAATCAAAATCGGTTTTCCCTTGAAATCAGCCAGTTTTCCTGACTTGGTTTTGCCATTGGCTGCTATAAATTCCAGCGGAAAATCGCCCGCCGGCTTACCAACGAGGCCGGAATCAGCCGTTTTTTTCTTCTCGGCCGCAGCTTTCTGGAATTCAGCCACTTTCTTGTCAACTGCCGCATAATTTTCAGGAATATCCAGCTTCCAGGCTGAATCAGGCAGATCTGCCTTCTTCGTTTCGCCAGCTGCCCACTGTATGCTGGCAGCCTTTTCAGGCTTTTCGCCGGCGACTACGTCAATACGGCCTACCAAGTTGCTCTGGCCGTCGATCCACAAAATCCAGTCGGGCCTCAGCGGGCGGTCAATCCGCAGGCGTTTCCATTCCTTATTTTCCCATTTGGCGGCGGGCTCAGGCTTCACCTTGCCTTCCCGGGCCATCCAGGCAACAGGGTTTTTGTCAAGCAGCAGGTGCAGCACAATGGCCTGCGGCTGGCCCATGGGCGAACCCAGCAGGGCAGAACCGATCGGGCCCACAAGCAGTGCATCGGCTTCGGGCAGCTTTGCCATGGGGTCGGTCAGGGTTGATTGAAGGGTGTCAAGCACCGTTGTCAGCTTGCCGCCTTCATAGCTGGCCCGCAGTTCTTCCGCCTCAACTTTCAGTCTGTCAGGCCTGGTAAACAGTGTTCTGGCCACTTCCGGGTCAGTCGGCTTGCCGCCAGGGGGCAAAATCAATACCTGGCCAGAATCGGCATAAGCCTTCAGCTTTCCATAGGCCTGGGCAGTGGCCGCAAGCTGGTCAGCAGCGTCGTCGGCAATGGCCCATGGCAAAGCAAAATGGGCTAGAAACATGGCAGCTAGGCAGGCATGGTGAAGACGCATGGCTTATTTCTCGCAGTCAATCCGCCGGGCCGGTCGCATGGTGTTTTTTATTCTGCGTATAGAATAAGATATGAGTGACCTCTTGGACAGTGCCCCGCGACAGTTTTGGAGACCGGAATGCCGACTGACCTGAAATACTCACAGGTGGAAGATGCCCTTGAAGCCCTGGCTGCCGGCCGCGTAGTGATCGTGGTTGACGACGAGGCCCGCGAAAACGAAGGGGATTTCATTGCCGCCGCCGAGAAGGTCACGCCCGAAACCGTTGAATTCATGATAACGCATGGCCGCGGGCAGCTTTGCATGCCCATTATGCCCGAGCTGGCGGCCAGGCTCCATCTTCGACAGATGGTTGATCCTTCTTCCAACACAGCCCCTTATCGCACGCCTTTTACGATTCCGGTTGATCATGTCACCTGTCGAACCGGTATTAGTGCCGAAGAACGGGCAAGAACCATCCGGGCGATTATTGATCCGAAAACGACCCCTGATGATCTTGTCAGACCTGGCCACCTTTTCCCGCTCGTCGCCCGTGAGGGCGGTGTGCTGCGGCGTGCCGGCCACACTGAGGCTTCTGTTGATATGGCCCGCCTGGCTGGGCTGGCGCCGGCAGGTGTGCTTTGCGAGATTCTTGACGGAATTGGCGTGGCCAGCCGGCAGCGGCTTTATGAGCTTTCTGAAGAGTTCAGCCTGCCGATGGTGACGATCGAATCGCTCATCAAATACCGCAAACGCCGCGAAAAACTGGTTCACCGCGCGGCCGAGGCCCGTATGCCAACCAAATATGGCGAGGGGCTGATCATCGGCTATACGGTTGATCATGAACCGGCAAATCAGCCCGTTGCGTTTGTCATAGGCGATCTGTCTCAGGCTGAAGCCCCACTGGTTCGGCTGCACAGCAGTTGTTTCACGGGCGACCTTCTGGCCAGCCTGCGATGCGATTGCGGCGACCAGCTTCACCTAGCCCTGGAAATGATGCAGGCCGAAGGGGCAGGGGCGCTGATTTATCTCCCACAGGAAGGGCGCGGCATCGGCCTGATTGAGAAGCTGCGCGCCTATGCCCTGCAGGATGAAGGGCTAGACACGGTCGAAGCCAATCTGGCCCTTGGCTATCGAGCCGACCTGCGTGATTATGGCATCGGCCTGCAAATTCTCGAGAATCTTGGCCTGAAAAAGGTCAGACTACTGACAAATAACCCGAAGAAAGTTGATGCCTTCGTCATTTCCGGCTATGGTCTGGAAGTGGTTGATCAGGTGCCGATCATCGCACCGCCGCACGAGCACCGCACTCGATACCTTTCCGCCAAGCGTGATAAACTGGGCCACAACCTGCCGGATTCCATCTGAAACCTGTAATAAGGATCCCGCCCATGACAAGACCACTATTTTCAGGCCACCTTCTGCTTTCCGCTGTGCTGATCATCATTGCGATTCCCTCAGCCGCCCGTGCCGCAGACGGCCAGCCCAAAAACGGCCTTTCAGTGAAGGAGTCAACCATGGGGCCCGTTCTGGTGGGCTATTATAAGGACTTTCTTGAGTCCCGCGATGTCGATAAATTCACCCAGAACCTTCTGGCAAGATACAGCGAGGCCACTCTGCTGAAGCTCATCGGATCGACAGACGTCGAGGTTCGGCGGGCCTCTGTTCTCTCTCTGGGCCTGATCGGCGGTGCCGAAAGTGTCAGCCCGGTCGGTAAAACGATGCAGGACAAAGACTCTGTGGTTCGTCAAATTGCCGAAAATGGCCTGTGGGGCATATGGTTTCGAGCCTCAACCCCCGAAAACAACCGCGAGCTGATGGCTATCAGAGAGCTTGTCGGCGAAGAGCGGCTGGACGAAGCCCAGAAGCGGCTTGATACCCTCATCAAAAAAGCCCCTGACTACGCCGAAGCCTGGAACCAGCGTGCCATTGTTCATTATGCCCGCGGCGACTATGAAAAAAGCGTGGCCGACTGCCGCGAAGTCGTCAAGCGTAACCCTTATCACTATGGTGCTCTTTCAGGCATGGGCCAGTGCCTCATCCGCCAGAACAAGCTGAGCGAAGCCCAGCAGGTCTTCACTGATCTGCTGAAAATCCAGCCCTTTAACGAAGCCATCAAAGTCACCATTGAAAACCTTCAGCGTGGCCTGACATAATCATATCATTGCCTGTTTATGCACCAGTCACGGTTCTGCCCTGAATAGCCCTCGCCATGGCCCTGCCACACCTCCCGATCGACGACTTCCTGGGCGAGATTCTGGCTGCTTTTGGCAAAAACAATTGTCTGGTGCTGGTGGCCGAGCCCGGTGCCGGTAAAACCAGCCGGGTGCCGCCGGCACTCGTCACAAACCCTGCCTTTATGCCGGCAGGGCAGCATGCCGTCATGCTTCAGCCCCGGCGCACAGCGGCAAGATCGGCAGCCGAGTGGATCGCCCGCGAGCAGGGCTGGCAAATCGGTGCTGAAGTTGGCTATCAGGTGCGATTTGAAAGCCGAATCGGCCCGAAAACCCGCCTGCGGGTGGTTACGGAAGGTATCCTGACCCGGCAATTGCTGGCCGACCCTTCGCTGGAAGGCTGCGGGCTTGTCATTCTTGACGAATTCCATGAACGGAGCCTTGACGCCGATCTTGCCCTGATGCTGCTTAGGGAAAGCCGCGACGCCTTTCGCCCCGACCTTAAAATTCTGGTCATGTCGGCCACGATTGATGCCGACCGTATCGCCGCCCATCTCGACTTCTGTCCGATCATCCATGTACCAGGCCGAAATTACCCGGTCGAAGTCTCGCAAGACCTTTCCGGTTCACACCTTCCGCTTGCCGGTCGCATAGCCAAATCGGTTGAAAATGCGGCAATGGCTGATCCACACGGCGATATCCTCGTTTTCCTGCCCGGCCAGCGAGAGATCCGCGAGGTTGAAGCCCAGCTCCGCCCGCTACTTGATTCCCGCATCCTGCCCAACACTGAAATCCGCCAGCTTCATGGCTCAATGCCACTGGCCGATCAGGTCGCCACGCTCAGGCCCGGGCCGCAAAGGCGAATCATCCTGAGCACCAATATCGCTGAAACCTCGCTGACGATTGAAGGAGTGACAACCGTGATTGACAGCGGCCTTGTTCGCCAGGCCGGATTTGACGACGCCAACGGCCTGGACACCCTGCGCACCCGCCGTATCAGTGCCGCATCCGCCCGCCAGCGTGCCGGCCGCGCCGGACGCACCGGCCCCGGCCGTGCCGTGCGGGTCTGGTCAGCCCAGGAATCGATTGAACCGTTCGACCTGCCCGAGATCGAAAGGCTTGATCTGGCCGGTTTTCTGCTGGCCTGCCTTAGCTGGGGCTGGGTTGATCTGGCCGCAATTGAGTGGCTCACCCCGCCGCCTGCAGAACGGGTCGAATCCGCCATGAACCTGCTGCAAAGCCTGGGTGCCATTGAGAAAAACCAAGCCACGCTCACGCCGGTTGGCCGCATTCTGGCCAGCCTGCCAGTGCATCCGCGGCTCGGCCGGATTCTGATCGAAGGCCTGCGCCTGAACTACGCTGAGGAAGCCGCCCTGCTGGCGGCGATGATCTCGGAACGCGACTTTCTCGATGATTCGGCGGCCAGGCAAATGGCCAATCGTTCTGGACAACGGTCAGACCTCATGCTTCGCCTTGATATCCTGCAAAATGCCGGGAACACCAGCGTTGCCGGCATTGATCGCGACACACTCGCCCGAGTCCGCCAGGTCGCACGCCAGCTTGCAGCCATCGCCCGGCGGGTTCATCTTTCCGCCATGCCGGCCAGCCCTTCGGCAGTTGACAACCCTTCTACGACATCCGACGAATCAACCATGGCCAGGCTCCTTCTGGCCGGCTTTTCCGACCGTGTTTGCCGCCGCGGCCAGCGTGGTGCAACAACCGCCTTTATGGCCCGCGGGCTTGGCATTCGGCTTGCCCCCAGCAGCATGGAACGTGATTCCGAGTTCTTCCTGGCCATCGACCCCAGACGCGAAGACGCCAGTGCCCGCGGCTCCGAACCGGTTGTCCGCATCGCCGTTGGCCTTGAAAAAGAATGGCTGGAAAGCTGGCTGGCCGACCGCATTGAAACCGTGAAAAAGCTTGAGTTTAATGAAACGTCGGGCAGGGCAGGGTGGCAGGTGGAAAAGCGGCTTCATACCCTTGTTCTGGGCCGGTTTGAATCGGCCGCCACGGCCAACGAGCTTGAGCAGGCCTTTCGCCATTGGGCCAGGGCCCATGCCCGGGAACTCATGGCACAGATGCCCGATGTCGCCCGCTGGCTGGGCCGATACCAGACCATCCTCAGGCTCATGCCGGAAAAGAACTGGCCTGAACCCGACTGGGCCGAAGCCGCCGAGGGCTGGAGCAGCGGCTGCCGGTCGCGCGACCAGCTCACCCGACGACCGGCCCTGAGCTGGCTTCAGGCCACCCTGCCACCCGACGCCGTGCGGGCCGTTGAGCAGGAACTGCCCGAATCCATTACCCTGCCCAACGGCCGAACCGCCCAGATCGACTACGACTCAGGGCAGGAACACCCCATGATCAAGGCCAGGGTGCAAGACTTCTTCGGCTGGCAAGACTCGCCCCGGCTGGTGCAGGGAAGGCTCCCCATACTCCTTGAAATCCTCGCCCCAAACCAGCGACCCGTCCAGCGAACACTCGACCTGAAAAGCTTCTGGGCTAACACTTACCCTCAGGTGCGCAAGGACTTGCGCGGGCGATACCCCAAGCACCACTGGCCGGAAGATCCATGGACAGCCGAGGCGGGCCCGTCAATCCGCCGAAAGAAGGAAAACTAATGACTTGAAACTCATCTGCCGAATTGGAATAATACATTACCCAATAGGTGCCGTAGCCAAGTGGTAAGGCAGTGGTTTGCAAAACCATTATTCGGCGG
>JBJTRR010000838.1:0-6886 GCA_046076185.1 bacterium
CCGAAGAATTTGGCACCCCGCTTTATGTTTACAGTCAGGCCACGATTCTTCATCATCTACAAACGCTGAACACGGCTTTTAAAGCCCTGAATCCGCTGGTCTGCTATTCGGTGAAGGCCAATTCGAATCTTGGAATTCTGAAGCTGGTTGGCGAGAACGGCAGTGGTTTTGACGTGGTTTCAGGTGGCGAACTGGCCCGCGTCCAGATGGCTGGTGGCTCGGCCGACAAGACCGTTTTTGCCGGGGTTGGCAAGACCGACTCGGAAATTGCAGCCGCGATTACAGCCGGCGTTTTAATGTTTAACGTAGAGAGTGAAGCCGAGCTGGGTGCGATCAATCGTGTGGCCCAGACTCTGGGTGCGGTGGCCCCAGTGGCCCTGCGGGTAAACCCTGACGTTGACCCGAAAACGCACCGGTATATCTCAACCGGTAAGAAGGAATCGAAATTTGGAATGGATATCGACCGTTCGCTGCGGCTCGCTCAGGAGGCCGTTAACATGCCCGGTATCTCAATGATCGGCATGCACATGCACATCGGCAGCCAGATTACAAGCGTTGAACCATATGCCCATGCCGCCGAAAAAGGCGTAGAAATTATCGGGCAACTGCGTTCGATGGGGCATCCGGTGAAGTGGTATAACATGGGCGGGGGCTTCGGAATTGCCTATCGCGGCACGGAAGCCAAGGCCATAGAAGCCTTTGCCGAAGTGATTGTTCCACGTCTTGCCCCAACAGGCTGCCGGCTGGCCATGGAGCCAGGTCGAGTCGTTGTGGGCAATGCCGGGCTTTTGGTCAGTCGTGTGATTTTTACCAAGAAATCAGGCGACAAGCGATTCCTGATTCAGGATGCTGCCATGAACGACCTGATCAGGCCCAGCCTTTACGAAGCATTTCACCGAATCTGGCCAGTGCATGTGCCGGCCGAACTGCCCAGCCCACCGCAAAATTATGAAGCGGAAATCCCCGGAACCGAAACGTGGGATGTGGTCGGCCCGGTTTGCGAATCGGGTGATTTTCTGGCGAAAGATCGACACTTGCCCGAGATGCACACAGGCGATTTGCTGGCGACTTTCTCGGCCGGGGCCTATGGCATGGTCATGGCCTCGAACTATAACACAAGGCCAAGGGCGGCAGAAATTCTTGTCAGCGGCGACAAAGCGAAACTTGTACGACGCCGTGAAACGCTGGAAGATCTGGTCGGGCCTGAGCGCGTGGCACTTCAGAGCTGAATGCATCTGATCCATGCCCGTGATTTTGCTCAGATCACGGGCAATGGTCCATTTTGATTCTTCATGTACCTCAAAGTGTTTGACAGAAACGTGAGATACGCCTGATTTAGTCAATTTCGTATCGCACAGGCCAAAAGAGAAGTCTTCACAGCCCTCATTTTCAGCGGTTTTTGAAGAATTTCATAGCGATTGCGTATCGAGTCAGGCAATGTTTCCACAAATTTTCGCTGTTTTGGCCCCAGAAGCAAAAGGCCCTTGGGCGGCTGATGGCCTAGCGATGAAATTCTGTCGAGTTCAAAAAACGCTTCCAGAGCCTCGCTTCCCAAGCCATCGCAATCAAATATCACAAGGTCTGGGGCACGCTCACGGGCCATTTCCTGGGCAGATTCAGCCGACCTGACCAGCCTTGCCCGCCAGCCCAGTTTGTCAAATGTTTTGCGAAACTCCTGCTGAATTTCTTCCTGACATTCGACACATATCACATGAGTCGAGCCCGATACTGTCTCAACTGGAACTTCCCTTACAGTGTGAACTGGCTGAGATTTGACCGATTCAGTCACATCGCCCCCTGAAAGCCAGCGATGAAGTTCAGCCGTATCAATTGAGTCATAAGAACTACCCATTTCACTCTCCTCTGGTGCTTTACCAGATGAAATTCGAGTCAATTGACTAAGGATCTGGACAGGGTCGGCAAGACGACGTTCGCGATGCACTTCCATCATGGCCGCAACCAGCCTTGCAAGGTCGCGAGATGGCGGATTTGAAATGCTCTCAAGTGGAATTTCGCTGCCGTATGTTCTGAGCATGGTTGCCTTTAGCTTTTGTTCGTCGTCAAGCTCGGGGTGTGGGCTGCCACCAGAAATCAGCTCATAGAAAATACAGCCAAGAAAATAGGCGTCTGTCGCCATGTCGCCCGGGTGGGCACCGGTTGATCGTTCAAAATCGGCGTAGGCAACCGAAGTATTGACAGGTGATGATTTCGCACCCAACGAGCTGGCGTAGCCCGGATCGACCCAGACCGGTACACCATCTTGATTCAGAATAATATGTCGCGCACTGATGCTTCCATGTCGCAACCCCGCAGCATGAAACTCGGCAAGGCCCCGGGTAAGCGTAATCAGCATGGGCATCAGCTGGTCGCGATCGAAGCGGCCATGCTCATGGGTAAACTGCCTGATTGATTGTCCTGTAACCCATTGCCGCACAAGACAATGACGCCCCTCAAAAATTTCAATGCCTTCGCATTTCACCAAGGTTGGCGAATTAAGCTGGCTGGAAATGGCCAGCTCAAGTTCCAACCCTGCTAATGCTTTCGGGTCGGCCTGCCCCTGCGACGTGAGAAGTTTCAGAGCCACCTCACGCTGGTCAACCGTGCTGACCGCCCTGAAAATTCGTGCCGAACGTCCTCGATGGACAAACTCTGTAAGCAGGAATTCGCCAAAACGAATGGCATCAATGCGTCCGGCTGAAATCTGTTCGGTCTGCCAGCGGGTCAGCCAGCCATTCAGGCGAGATTGGGTCAGGCAGGCGTCAATAAAGGTGGGGCTTGAAAAGTCAAGGTCTTCACGAAGTTGCTGAAGTTGTTCTTTGGTAAGGATTTGAGCAGAGACAAGCTGGGCAAGAACCGATTCGGCATTGGGCAGAGAGGGCATTGCGAAGAACTCCACCAAACCTTGACTCAATAAGGACTTATCTTGCCAAAAATTCAAGCCCGAGGTTGCCGTATCTTGATCTCCTACACGTTATTTACGTTATTTTTGGCCTTATGGGACAGTCGGCCGAAAATATTTGAAACGCACAGCGACTGGCTGGCGACAATGGCAAGAGCCGGCACGATTGGGGCTCGCATGCGAATGTCGGTCCAGTAGATCAAATGCACGCTGGCAAGCCCGGTAATCGCGGCAACACAGGCAACACCTGGCCAGCTTCGGCAACCCTTGCTGAACAACCCCCGGCATACCATGAGCCAGAACGGCAAAGTCCATACAATGGAAGAATATCGGATAATTCGACCATAGACTTGACCAGAGGGCGAAACCGACCAGAAACGAAGTTGACGATCAACCGTGGCAAGCAAAAAATCACGTGGATGATGAAGCACAAAGGCCCATGTCCGGGCCTTTAGCGATTGATCCATCTCGTGTTCTGACATGCCTTTAACAGAAGGGCCTATGGAATCAAACCAGTCCTGCTGGCGGGCACCCGACCAAACCGCGCCCGGCGGGCCATGCAAGACCTCACTGTAGTAGATTTCGTTGTTGGCCAGGGCAAAGGTATAGCCACCGTGAGTGGTGGTAAAAACTGGCCACCCGATTGCAAAATAATTTCTGATTCCCCACGGTAAAATCACCAGAGATATGCACGCAGCCAGGATGAATGCGGATTTCATTCGACGATGCAAGTTATGATTTGTAAAACAGATATGTGCAAAAATAACGAGACAGGCACACGCCAGAAGGCTGGGCCGGCAGAGGGCCGAAAGCCCAAAACTGATTCCTGCTGGAATTGAAAGGTCTTTGACAACAAAAAAAAGAGATGTGGTCAGCAAGAAAGCCGCCAGAGTTTCTGTCATGGGTAATGAAGCCTGGCTCAAAAGCACAGGATCAGCCGCTGTGAGAAATCCGGCGGAAACCCCGCATAGCCATGCCATTTCAGAAGATGCGGAAATTTTTTCAGCAATCTTGATTGCCAGCCAGGCAGTGGTTGCCCCCAGAGAAGCCTGGAGGAGCACAAGACAGACTCGAAAGCCGTCAGTTTCGCCCAAAATACCCACAAATGGGGCCAGAATCATAGGATAGAGTGGTGGCCGATAAGCTGTCGGGCGACCATTCCAAGTAAACCCCTCACCTGCCCAAAGGCTTTTGGCAAAAGGGAGATAGCGATCCTGATCAAGGTTTTCAAGTGGTTTTGTGAATTGCGAAAGGCCAAACCCCACTCGAAGCAGGAAGGCTAGCGAGACAACCAACAGCACGGCCCGACTGATTTTCATTTCAGACGCCCCGCCCCGTTAATCGTTCATCTGGATTTTGCAGATTTTGAAATGGACATTGACCGGTGGGGCCCGGCCTTGCCAGCCGAAGGCCTTCTAGAATCATCGATAAGTTTTAAATATTTATCAAGATGCGACGATTCTGACCATGCCCCTGCCCGAAGCGAATGGCCTTTACCTGCAAGAGATTGGCGCAAATCATGATCGTTGACCAAACGCAAAATGGCCTGTTCCAGCTCATCGTCGGTGTCGTAGCCAAGGCCACCTCCCGATTGTTCGCCTGTCTCGGCAATCGCTCCCCCGCCCCGATGAACAATCACAGGGGTATGCGCTGAAAATGCTTCAAGTACAACATAGCCAAAGGTTTCTGGAAAAAGCGATGGCACAGCGACAGCCTTTGCGCCATGAAACAGGCGAATCATCGACTTTCTGTCGCAAAGCCCTTCAAATTTGATATTTGCGGCACCTTCTGCCTGTTTTCTAAGTTCGCCCTCGTAAGGCCCAGTGCCAGCGATGCGAAGATCTATCGACGGCAGCCCCTTCATGATTCGTATCAGGTTCTGAAATCCTTTCATACGAACCAGCCGGCCAGCCGCTGCGATAAATGGCTTGCAAGCAACCTTTTTTGAATTATCAGATGCAGAATTCAGATTAACCCCATCTTCCCAGTCATCTGGCAGAAAATAAGGAATATGGCATTGTGGAACATCCAGCTTCAGATGTGCATGATGCGCTTTGGCGTTAAGGGATGGGAAGATCAGATGGTCAAGATACTTAATATTGCTGTCAATCAATCCCGTATATCGCCAATATTGCGGCGGCCGATGACCATGCAGGCAACAGGACACACAAGTTCTTTTATCACATGATTTGTCGTCATTTTTCCACATCAGGTGCATGGGGCAGTGCAACCAGTGTTCATGAGCGGTCATGAGCTTAAAGGGATGATGGCCTGATGGGTTATTGCCGCTCATTTTGAGAAGAGTCGGCCCGCCGATTAACGAAATATTATGAAAATGGATCACGTCGGGTCGAACGCGATCAAAAATATTCCGGATTTGAGCCTGTTTTAATAACGGGCGGCCTGATATTTGTGTGGCGATTGGTGAAAGAACGCCAAAACCACTTTGAATGGGATGGAGTGTTACGCCCGGGAAGGGCTCATAAGCACGTTCCGGGTGGTCGCCACGCAAAGCCTGAAACGAGTCGAGGCAGTAAATGACATGCACTTCGTGGCCGCGCCTGGCCAGTGCTCGCGAGAGACGATCAACATATGCGGCATCTCCCCCAAAACTGTGTGGGCCAAAGAAAGTGGTCAGCATGCAGAATTTCATCGGACCAGACCACTTTCAGATGTGGGTTGTCGAGAAACATCTGTCTTGAAATCTGCACTTTCTCGATCTGTTCTTATGCTCTCAGTGATTGTCTCAGATGATGTTTCTGATGCGATATTCCCTGTCGAAAACTGGCCCAATAGAGCAAGAAGCATGATAAAGGCCATAGCCACGGCAAATCCCGGTCGCCATGAAAACTGCCGAAAGCGATCTGATTTGCTGAAAGTCGCAGGCTGAATGCCATAAACGGCATTGCCTGTGAGCACTGTGATCATGAAAGCCACAAAAACCATAGCGCACATCGTGCCCACCAAACCACGCCAGGCATGCATCACAAGCACAACCGGCACAGCAATCAGAATGCAGCGGGCAAGAATGCGAAATCCTTCACGTTCGCGATGCGATGCGACAAGTGTAGCAATATGAATCGAATTAATGGCGAGCAGCGGAACCCGCCAGACTCCGATGGCAAGAAGCGGCCACGCTCGGTCGAATTCAAGAGAAAAAAGGGTGTCTATGACAAGTCGGCCGCTGAGACTGATGACTAATGTCATCGGCAGAATGACTGTCATGGCAAAAATCGTAATCCGCCGAATATCTGCCGGGTTCTGTCGTGTGGATGAACCGCTTCTGACAAGGTGCGGCAACAGAATCTGCTGGAAAATCAGGCCAAACGTGAGAGCAGCCGAGATAATCCGGTGCGGGGCACCGTAAAGACCCACGAGGCTCCACGAATCAATGAGGCCGATAAGCATGACATCAATCGAGGCGAGTATCACCTGTGCGAACTGGATGCCAAGCACACTCTTACCCTGGGCAAGCACGGCCAGACCAAACCGGCGGGCATGTCGAAAACTCGGCTTCGGCAGACCAAATTCAAAGGAATAGCGAACCCAGACAATGGCTATGCCAAGGGCTTCAGAAGCGAAAAGCACAAGTGGCACAAGACGGATGTCGTCTGTCGTGCGAATCAGCAATGAAACGCCGGCCGCATAAAGGATGCTGCGAAGAACAAGCGAAACTGCAACGATTCCGGGTTTTTCGCGGCCCCGAAAGACGTTATCAAGCCCAAGCGAGGTTGTGAGCAGTAAAAGGCCATACGAGCAGACAAGCCACCTGTCGCTATTCTGCCTGAAAACGAGGCTGGCAAAACCGGCCAAAAGCAGCCAGAGACCAATTGCAATCAGGAATTTCAACGAGACGAACGCATTGATAAGCTGTGGCTTGACACGTTTTCGGCGGGCGACTTCACGGCAAAATACCAGTTCGACACCATCTCGAATAACAAAAATCAGCCAGAAAACGATATTAAACGAAAATTCGATTCGGCCATA
>JBJTRR010000839.1:0-1017 GCA_046076185.1 bacterium
CTGCATCGCCCCGCCCACGAAAACCCGCAGCAAAACCTTACCCGCCGGTGCCCGCCCCGGCAGCTTGACGCTTGTAAATGAAATTGCCAGAATTCGCCGGTTTTCACTAGCCGGCACCACCAGGCCAAAGCCATCAAGCGGATGGCTGATCTGGCTTCTGTCAAAACCCACCAACGCAATCGCCGAACTGGCATAGGGAATGGCCTGTAAATCGCTTGCCAGCGTGGCATCTACACCTGCAACAAGCCTGGCTGTGGCATGCGTCTCAGCGGCCAGCACCACGCCATCTGCCGTCAATTGCTCGCCACTGGCCAGCTTGACCTGCCATTTGCCTGACTGCTGATCACGTGAAAGCCCACTGACAGCCGTACCAAGCCTGATCGACCCGGCGGGCAGCTCGGCAGCCAGCTTTTCCAGCAGTCGGCCCATGCCACTTTTCAGCGTGACAAACAGACCATAGCGTGCGCCTGACGAGGTCTTGTCAACATCTTTTTTGTCAGATCGGCTGAACAGGCTGGCCCGCAGAAGGCTGCCATGCCGCTGTTCCATTTCAATGAACTGGGGCATGGTCGATTGCAGGCTCAGTTCGTCGGGGTTGGCTGTATAAATGCCGCCAACCAGCGGCTGCACAAGCCTTTCCAGCACTTCATTACCCAGCCTTCGCCGCACGAACGACGCCAGCGATTCGTCGCCCGGCTCGCGCCTTCGCGGCACCAATGGCTCTAGCATCAGCCGCAGCTTGGCCTTCCATGACAAGATTGGCGTGGCCAAAACCGGCCAGGCCCGGCTGGGTGCCATCAGCACAAAGCCTTCCGGCACAGGCATTAACTGCCCTTTACGAAGAACAAACGAGCGGCGATACGTCTCGTCAGTTCCCATCAACTCATCAGCCAGCCCAAGCCTGTGACAAAGCTGTAAAGCCCAAGGCTTGTTGGTGATAAAGCTGTCGGCACCGCCTTCGCACACAAATCCGTCAACGTGGTCTGTCCAAAAGGCGCCGCCAATTCTCGACCGACC
>JBJTRR010000840.1:0-25144 GCA_046076185.1 bacterium
GAACGAGAAAATCCGTTCTCCTGCGGCTGCCATATGGTGATTCGGCAGCCCCGTGGCCGGCACCTGGCACCACCAGATGCTCAAAATCCTTATTGGCTTTAACCAGCGCGTTCACGACCTGCATGGTGCTGGCGGGGTCAACATTGCGGTCAAGCTCGCCCACGACCAGAAGCAGTTTGCCCTGCATGCGGTGTGCATGAACCGAGTTGGAATTCGTTTCATACTGTTGTCCGACAGGCCAGCCAAGCCAGAGCTCGTTCCACCAGATCTTATCCATACGATTGTCGTGGCAACCGCAGTCGGCCACGGCCACCTTATAAAAGTCGTGGTGGTCAATCAGCGCCCGCATGGCATTCTGGCCACCTGCCGAGCCGCCGTAGATGCCGACACGTGTCAGGTCCATCCAGGGGCGTGTTCTGGCCGCCTCTTTGATCCAGATTTTCCGGTCAGGATAGCCGGCATCGGCCAGGTGGCGTGAAGCCACATCATGAAACGCCTTGCTCCGCCAGTTGGTACCCATGCCGTCGATCTGCACCACCACAAAACCAAGCTCGGCCAGCTTGTGCTGCCGCATCTGAAGGCCCCAGCTCTTGGGCACGAAGGCTCCATGCGGGCCTGCATAAATCTCTTCAATCACCGGATACTTGCGACTGCTGTCAAAGTTCGACGGGCGATAGATCACACCATAAATTCCGGTCTTGCCATCGCGGCCGTTGGCTGCAAATCGTTCAGGCGTTGTCCATCCGGCACTTGTCAGGGCTGTGGCATCGGCACTTTCAAGCTTTAGTATCAGCTTGCCCGTGGCGGCATCACGCAGTTCATGCACAGGCGGCAAGTCAACCCGACTGTATCGGTCAAGCAGGTATTGGCCATCGGGCGAGAATGTCACCGAGTGGTTACCATCGGCATCCGTATGAAATTTCAGGCTGGTGTCATCCATTCCTACACTTGCCAGATGTTGATAATAGGGATCCTGGTCTTTGTAAAACCCACCGGCATAAAACCAGATTCTGCCGGAACTGTCGTCGGCCTTTTCGACTTTTCTCACAACCCATTCGCCTGATGTCAGGGGCTTTTCAACAGTTCCGGTAGCTACATCAATCAGGTAAAGGTGGTTCCAACCCGAGCGTTCCGACATCCATACGAGCTTTTTCGAACCCGGCAGCCAGTGATGCCAGATTTTATTGGGGTAATCCACGAAGGTGTCAAACTTCTCCTCAGCCACGGTGCGCAGCTTGCCTGTGGCTGCATTCAGGCCAAGAAGCCGCACAACCTGATGGCCCCACTGATTATAAATGAAATAAATTTCGCTGGAATCCTCGGCCCAGTGCCATTCGCCAAGGCTCCACGGGTTACTGGCAAGTGACGTATCAATTGAAATCAGTTTATTTGTGGAAAGGTCAATAAGTACAGGTTGGGCCTGTTCAATACGGTCGCCGGGCTTGAGATATTGAAATTCAATAAGTTTTGGCTGAAGTTGATCGGCGGGCGAGCTCTCGACGATTGCCACCGTGTGTTTCTGCTCAGGCTTAACGCGGCGTGCAACCAGAAACCTGCCGTTGGGCGATACAAGCAGCGGGCCCTGATAGGCATCAGATTCTGTGCCATCAGTCGTCAGCTTAATAACTTCATCTTTTCCAGGCTCTTTTCTAATGATATTAAAGTCGCGGATTTCAATACCGTTTGTGGTTGCATTAGGACGCGCGGAACGCTTCTTTTTCGGCGTATCGGCTTTTTTCAGTGCCGGGCGATTGGCTGGTGTCGCCTGGTTGATTTCAACACGGCCAGGCGCATCTTCCGCTTCAATCCAGGCAAGGTCGTTGCCGGCATCGTCAAACACACGCCACACATGGCCGCCAAAGGTGTGCTGCCGGCGTTCCTGCCCCGGCGCAATGTGCCCATAGCCCTTGGGTTTGCCGTCCGGGTCAACCCATTGCAAATGAGCATTGCCGGTTGTTTTATTGACGAATGTCACGAAGGTTTCTGAGCCCTGTCGCAGGCTGGCACGCGGGCCCGATTGCATTTGCGGGCCTGATGGCGAAGTGGTCTGGTCTGAATCTAATTTCAATTCAGATTTGATTTGATCCCACAGCCACCAGCGGCCACCCAGCCGTATCCGGAAAACTTTGGCGGAATCCTTGACAGGTGCCAATTCATCAATTATATTTCCATTGGGCTTGTTTTCTGTAATCTTATCAATTGCATTTTTCAGTTGAGTTGAATCAATCACGACATCGCGAGAGGCTTTTGCCGGGTCAACATGAACCCACTGAAAATTCTGCCCAGGGCCTGTTTTCACACGATACCAGAATGTGCCATCAGCGTGCCATGCCGGCTGAATCTGCTCTCGAGTGACTTTATCAGCCACGCGGCGGTCAAGCGATTCCGACCGCTCGTAATCGGCTTTGCGGCCCTGAGAATAAGCCGTTGTCTGAAATAATGCAATCAGACAAATACCAATGGCACATTGAAATTTCATTGTTATATTTCCGTGTTATTTCATCAGGGCTTCAATTTCATCGATTTCAACCGGAATATGGGCCATCAGGTCAATCGGGCCGTTTTCCGTGACAACGATATTATTTTCAAGCCTGACGCCAAAGCCCTCGGCCGGAATATAAATACCAGGCTCCACCGTCAGCACCCAGCCGGGTGCGAATGGCTCTTTCATCAGTCCGACATCATGCACGTCAAGCCCCAGCACATGCCCCAGCCCGTGCATGAAATACTTGCGGCAGGCCGGTTCGCCGGGCTTCTGGTTCGCGATGTCTTCCTTCGTAATCAGCCCCAGGGCCAGCAGTTCGTGGTTCATCATCTCCTGCGATTCGCGGAACCAGTCGCGGTGCAGTTTGCCCACCACGGCCCCGGCGATGGAGCCACGCATCACCCGCAGAACAGCGTTATAAACATCTTTCTGCCGCTGGGTGAAATAGCCCGAGACGGGAATGGTTCGTGTCAGGTCGGCATTGTAATTGGCATAGCTCGCGGCTACGTCAAGCAGCAGAAGCTGGCCATTTTCAAGTGTCTGATCGTTCTGGTTATAATGAAGTACACACGAATTGGCACCACCGGCAATAATCGGGTTATAGGCAAATTTGCAGCGGTTTCGCACGAATTCATGCGTAAATTCGGCCTCAAGCTCAAATTCTGTCACGCCGGCCCGTGTGGCTCTGGCCACACGTTCAAAGCCTTTTTTCGTTACGTCGATTGCATTTTTCAAAAGGTCGATTTCAATATCGCTTTTCACTACACGAAGCTGGTGCATGATCTGGGCAAGGCGGCGGAAATCATGCAGCGGATAATGCGATTTCAATTCATTAATGAAACGGGCGTCGCGGGTTTGCACTTCCACCACAGCCCGTTTGTGCTCGTTGGAATTGAGATAAACGTGGTCGGCATCGCACATAAGCTGGTGCAGAATGGTGGGAAATGCGTCGAGCCACTTGATCTGACGAATGCCCGATGTGGCAATGGCCTCCTCTTTGGTCAGCTTGTGGCCCTCCCAGATCTTGAGAAGGTCGCTGGTTTCACGCAGGAAGAGAATTTCCCGCATGGTTTCGTCGGGGTGGTCAGGAAAGAGCATCAGGATCGACTCTTCCTGCTCAACACCCGAGAGATAAAAAAGGTCGGAATTGGGCTGCATCAGCAGCGTGCCGTCGGCGTTGGTGGGCAGAATGTCGTTGGCGTTGACGATCGCCAGAGAGCCGGCCGGCAGCTTGGCCCGAAGTCGTTCGCGGTTATTGATAAAAAGTTGCGGATCAATCGGCAAGTGACGCATGAGACGCTCGCAAAATCAGGCTATCAAGTGTCGTTGGCCGGTAAAATGGGTTGCAACGATTGGCGAAACCGGCCCGGATTCATTAGGCTTTATGTTGCCCGAAATGGCCGGCGGGTGTCGAGCCCCCAGCCCCTCTCGAGCCACGATTTTTCGATGGAGACCGCCTGATGACCCAGTCACCTGCCACAGAAAAACAGCCATCCGGCCCGAGCCGCGAAGCTCTTGTCCAAATCGCCATCGCCGCCCTGGCCGTGCTGGGTATTGCCACCCATGTGGTGCTGCGGCTGGCCGTTGGCACCGGCGAGACCTGGCAGGGCGTGCGAGTGGTTGATCTGCCGCTTATTGTGGTGCTTGCCCTGGGCGGTGTGCCGCTGGTGCTGGAATTGCTGGGGAATCTGGTTCGTCGCGAGTTCGGCAGCGACCTTCTGGCCGGCATTTCCATCGTCACTTCGGCCCTGCTGGGCGAGTATCTGGCTGGTTCGATGGTGGTGCTGATGCTCTCGGGCGGCGAGGCTCTTGAGGCCTATGCCGTGCGGCGGGCAACGTCGGCCCTGGCCGCCCTGGCCAAACGCCTGCCCAGCGTGGCCCACCGGCTGGTCGGGGCCCGCATGGTTGATGTGCCTCTGGCCGAAGTCAACGTGGGTGATTTTCTGGTGATTTTGCCGCATGAAACGTGCCCTGTTGATGGTGTGGTGAGTGACGGACATTCGACAATGGACGAATCTTTTGTCACCGGCGAGCCTTATCATGTGTCAAAGGCCCCTGGCGCCACTGTGATTTCCGGGGCAATTAACGGCGAAAATGCAATTACCATTAAGGCCGAGCAGCGGGCTGAAGATTCGCGATATGCCAAGATCATGCGGGTCATGCGTGAAAGCGAGCAGAGCCGACCTAGGCTGCGGCGGCTGGGCGACCAGCTGGGTGCGTTTTATACGCCGCTGGCGGTTTCAATCGCTCTGGCGGCATGGCTGGCCAGTGGCGATGCCACCCGGTTTCTGGCCGTTCTGGTTGTGGCCACGCCGTGCCCGCTTCTCATCGCCGTTCCTGTGGCAATTCTGGGGTCGATTTCGCTGGCGGCCCGGCGCGGGATTATCATTAAGGATCCCTCGGTGCTTGAGCGGCTGAGCACCTGCCGCACAGCCATCTTTGACAAAACGGGAACACTCACTTACGGGCGTCCGAAGCTGGCCGAGGTGCGCACGTTTCATGGTTTTGAGGCTGACAGCGTAATTCGGCTGGCGGCCGGGCTTGAGCGATATTCCAAGCATCCACTGGCCGAACCGCTGCTTGACGAAGCCCGCAAGCGGAATCTTTCGCCGTCGGAAGCGGCTGAAGTCTCTGAAAAGCCGGGCAGGGGCCTGAGCGGCCGGGTCGATCAGAAACAGGTTGAAATCACCAGCCGGGCAAAGTGGCTGAAGGTTTATCCTGATGATGCAGCGGCCCTGCCGGAAGAGACGGCGGGCCTGCAGTGTGTGGTGGGTGTTGATGGGCGACTGGCTTCGCTGATTCTCTTTCGCGACGAGCCTCGGCCCGACGGGCAATCGTTCATTCAGCACCTGCGGCCGCATCACCGGTGGACACGGATATTGCTGGTTTCGGGCGATAGAGAAAGCGAAGTGCGCTATCTGGCCGCACAGGTTGGTATTACAGAAGTCTTTGCTGGCGTATCGCCTGAAGGCAAGGTGGAAATCACCCGGGCCGAGAATGCCAAGGCCCCCACGGTGTTCATGGGCGATGGCATTAACGATGCCCCGGCGCTGGCCCAGGCCACGGTGGGCGTGGCATTTGGCCAGAACAGCGATATCACATCAGAAGCGGCCGGTGCGGTGATTATGGATGGCAGCCTGCGCAAGGTTGACGAGCTTTTGCACATTGGTGCCCGGCTGCGGCGGGTGGCCCTGCAAAGCGCGGTAGGCGGCATGGCTTTTTCGATTGGTGGCATGATTTTGGCCTCGATGGGGCTGATTTCACCGGTCGCCGGCGCGATGATGCAGGAATTGATTGATCTTGTGGCTGTGTTTAATGCCTTGCGAACAGCCTTTGTGCCGAGGAGCTTGACGGATTATTAATGCAATTGAAATCAATAATAAAATACAACTGATATGATTGAGGCCCGTAAGTGCCGGGCTATAGTCGCGATTGGCTAAGGAAATCGGCCAAAATGAAATGTTGGAATTAAGGTGCATTTAACGAAAACCTCAAGGCCCGTTTTGAAACAATTTAACCTGAAGGTATTGACCCGGGCTTTCAGCCTTCCACGGAATAAAAGTGAGGGTGTTTATTCTTGGTCAGCCTACGATGGCCTTCGACCATCGCTGGATTGACCCGGACAGTTGGTCCTAAAATCCAAAAAAATAAACCAATTCTGTATCGATCAGCTGACGAAGGTTTTTGTATTTTGCTGAAATTGATCCGCTTCGATTAATTCTGAATTTCTGGTTCAAGTGCTTAAACTGGTGATGGATGCCCATTGAATGACAGATATGGTATTTAATTTGAACCGACTGTGCGGATTGTGTTTTATGGGCATGGAAAAATGACCAGAAATTTGAAGGATTTATGTCTTCTGTGAGTGGCAAATTCAGATATTACCATTGAGTCAAACGATCTATTGAATTGTAATGCCTGTCAAATCAGCTGATGTCGTGATGATTATATTTTTACTGCAATTCATTTTTCTGAATTTCCTGCATCAGTTCCAGTGGGCTGATGGCTTCAATTCCGGGACCGAGCGGGTAGCGATCGTTGCCGGAATAGACGACAAACGACCGGGCCGGTTGCAAATCGGCGATGGCGTGATGAAAACCACGGCCGGGCCGGGGTGTCAGGCCGCTTTTGATTTCAATGGCCCAGAGACCGTTCTGGCCGCCGAAGTCGAGAACAAGGTCGATTTCCGCGCCGGCGGCCGTGCGATAAAAGCCGGCAGAGGTGCCTTCAGGAATGACGTTCAGGATATTTTCAATGATAAAACCTTCCCAGCCGGGGCCGACAACGGGGTGGCCCTGAAGGTCGTCCCAGGTGCGAATTTGCAAGAGGGCATGAACCAGGCCGCTGTCGCGGATATAAACCTTAGGCGATTTCACAAGCCTTTTGCCCTTGTTCGCCTGCCACGGCGAAAGACGCCTGACGAGCAGCAAGTCAACCAGCAGATCAATATAAGCTGTGACTGTCGGCGCGGAAATGCCAAGCCCCGATGCCAGTTGCGATGCATTGAGCAAGCCGCCCTGATGATGGGCCAGCATGGTCCAGAGTCGCTCAATTGTGGTGGCGGCCATGCGAGGGCCAAATTGCGGAATGTCTCGCTGCAGATAGGTGCGAATAAAATTTTGCCGCCAGCGCAGGCTGCTGGTGTCGGACGAGGCGAGATAACTTTGCGGGAAGCCGCCGCGAAGCCAGAGCTGGCCTTGATGAAAGGTTGGGTCGGCAGCGGTTTCGACAAGATTCAGAGGGCCAAGTTCAAGGTATTCCATGCGACCGGCGAGAGATTCGCCCGACTGACGCAGGAGGTCGATGGAAGCCGAACCAAGAATCAGAAATCGACCCGTGGCCCGGCCAGTGCGGCGGCCTTCGTCAATAAGACCACGCAAAACCTTATAGATTTCAGGCATCTGGTGGATTTCGTCGAGAATCACCAGCTTGTCGGAATGGGCCTGATGGTAAAGCTCGGGGTCGGTCAGCTTTGCCCGATCCGAAGGCTTTTCAAGGTCGAGATAAATCGAAGGGAACTGCTGCGACACCTCAAAGGCCAGCGTGGTCTTGCCCACCTGCCGCGGGCCAAGCAGACCAACCGCCGCCTGCCGGGTCAGAGAATCAACCAGTTGTTGATACAATTCACGACCAATCATCCTTGTATTTTAAAAAGAGAATTTTTAATTTACAAGGATGATTTGCGGCTTGATTATGCAGTGAATGTGAGTTTTCTGGCTGAAATTCGGCTGTTTGGCGAATGGAGGCTGTTATTTTTCGAGGCGAAGGGTTGTCCAGAGGCTGGGGTCTTCGGGCGTGGGGAATTCGGGGCCTGCGCCGAGACGCTGGAGATCGTTGTTCGGGAGTTGAAGCCGGTAGGCCAGGCCGAGCAGGGAATTGACTTCAGGGTCGTAGCCGTTAAGGGCTTTGGCTGTGAAGAAAAGGGCGAGGCGGAAGCCGCCCGAGCCGTGCTGGCGGCAGTCGGTGAAGATGGATTCACGAGGGGCGACGGGGGCATCAGCCAGGGCACGGTTGATGCGAATCTGGCTGAGTTCGGCGCCGGGGGCCATGGTCTCATTGGCGGCCCGGGTGCGGCCGATCAGGACGGTCGGGTCGAATTCCAGGCGAAACTGGTGGCAGAAACGCGTGGCCCGGTGAATATTGCGGGTGTTGCGGGTGTCGAGCCAGATATTGAATTTGACCAGGCCGGGGCCGGGTTTTTTAGGGGCAGGGTAATCAACGACAAAGGCCAGACCGGTGCTGGACCAGGCGCAGCGAACGTCGGCAAAGTCGTTATCGCCGGCCAGGCTCGACGAACTGACGATGCGGAATTCAGGCCCCAGCGGGCACATGTGGCCGGGCGGGTCGAGCCGGCCGGGCAGCGGTTCAGTGAACTGCCGGGCTGTATTTTCCAGCTCAAAATAGAAGTCGGCGGGAAGTTGAACGATGTTCGACACGCGGGGCGATCCTTCGACTATCGACCGGCAGGCCGGGAGCCACCAAAACCGGCCGGAGTGGCCGAGAGCTTGGTTCCCGGGGCGATCTGGCCGAGCAGATTAACCATCTCAATGGCGGCTTCAGCGGCTTCACCGCCCTTGTTGCCGGCCTTCAGCCCGGAGCGGTTAAGGGCCTGTTCCACTGATTCGGTGGTCAGGATACCGAAGATCACGGGCACGCCGGTTTGCACTGAAGCCTGCATGACGCCTGAAGCCGCCTGGCCGGCAACGTGGTCGTAATGGCTGGTTTCGCCGCGAATCACGCAGCCCAGGCAGACAACGGCGGCATATTGGCCGGTTTCAGCCATTTTGCGGGCGACCAGGGGAATTTCAAACGAGCCTGGCACCCAGGCGACGTCGAGCCTGTCGGGCGTGACACCCAGACGGGTGAAGCGGTCGCGGCAGCCTTCCAGAAGGGCCTGGGTGACCATGGAATTGAAGCGGGCCACGACGATGGCGAAGCGGCCGGGCGGGGGCGAGAGGTCGCCTTCAATAATGTTCATGTCGCGCATGGGGGTGTCTCGTGGTAGCTGCGGTTCATGCTCGTTTTGCCGGGTTATGTTCAAGTATAACCGGCGGATCACGAAAGGTTCATCGCCAGGAGGAATTCGGCGTTGGTTTTGGTCTTCTTCATGCGGCCGGTGAGAAGCTCCATGGCTTCCACCGGGTTCATGTCGTTAAGCACGCGGCGAAGAATCCAGACGCGGCGAAGCTCGTCGGGGTCCATCAGCAACTCTTCGCGGCGGGTGCCCGATTTGTTGATGTCGATGGCCGGCCAGACGCGTTTCTCAACCAGGCGGCGGTCGAGGTGCAGCTCCATATTGCCGGTACCCTTGAATTCTTCAAAGATCACGTCGTCCATACGGCTGCCGGTTTCAACCAGGGCCGTGGCCAGAATGGTCAGGCTGCCGGCCTCTTCCACTTTGCGGGCGGCGCCGAAGAACCGCTTGGGTTTCTGCAGGGCCGAGGCATCAACACCGCCGGTCAGGATCTTGCCGGAATGAGGTGCTTCCGTGTTGTAGGCCCGGGCAAGGCGGGTGATCGAGTCGAGCAGGATGACGACATCCTTGCCGTATTCAACCATTCGCTTGGCCTTTTCAATGACCATTTCAGCCACCTGAATGTGCCGCGAGGCCGGTTCGTCGAAGGTCGAGCTAATGACCTCGGCCGAGGGGCCACGCACGGAACGCTCCATTTCCGTGACTTCTTCCGGGCGTTCGTCAATCAGCAGAACCATCACATAGCATTCCGGGTGATTGTGCAGAACGCTGTTGGCTATCTTCTGAAGGAGTATGGTTTTACCGGTTCGGGGCGGGGCCACGATGATGCCGCGCTGGCCCTTGCCGATCGGGCTGACCATGTCAACCACCCGCATGTTGATTTCGGGCGTGCGTGTCGTTTCCATGATGAGTCGCGTCTGCGGATGCAGCGGCGTAAGCTCTTCAAATGGAACGATTTCGGCGTGTTTTTCAGATGGTTCAAAATTGATGGCATCGACCCGCAGAAGGGCGAAATATCGCTCGTTCTCCTTGGGCGGGCGAATGGTGCCGGCCACGGTGGCACCCGTTTTGAGGCCGAAGCGGCGGATCTGGCTGGGCGAGACGTAAATGTCGTCGGGGCAGGGCAGATAGTTATAGTCGGGGCTGCGCAGGAAGCCGAAGCCGTCGGGCAGAACTTCAAGCGTACCTTCACCGAACATCAGGCCGCTTTGTTTGAAGCGTTCCTTGACGATCCGGAAGACGAGATCCTGCTTTTTCAGGCCGAGAATATCTTCCAGGCATTCATTTCGGGCCGTGGTGATCAGCTGCGGCATGTTCATCTTCTGCAGCTCGGCCAGCTGAATGCCGCTGTGCTCAAGCTCTTTGACACGCTGCTTGTATTCGGCATCGACCGAGTCAATCTCGTCTTCGTCAAGGCCGAGGATGGCCGAACTGGCCGGAATGCTGATGCCAGGTTTGGGTGCCGGGCGAGTCAGGCCGGGGGCCGGCAGAACCACATCCTCATCAAGCTGGTCGGCTGGTGTCGCCGTGGCAGGCGGTGTCGGGGCCGGTTCGGGCGATGGACTGGCTGTGGCATCAGCCGAGGGTTCAGAGGATGTCTGCGAAGCGGCTTTACCCTTGCCAGTACGGGTTTTAGACGACATCCGGCCGCGCAGGCCGATGCTGGTTTCAGGCACGGTGCGTTCGCGGAACCTGACGGGGCGGGAGGGAGTCGGGGCAGGCTTTTCGGCATCCAGATCCCGCAGAGGGTCTGGCGGTTGCTCCTGTCCCGATCTGTCGTTTTGGAAAAGATCCTCGGACATCGTGCTGTCTCTCACTTAACGCACTGTGGCTGTTGGGTTAAGGTCTTTCGGCATGAATTCGTGGTTGTCATCGGCAGGCGATCAATCTTCCGGCCGTTTTTTGGGTGCCGGGCCGTTTTGGGGTGGTCGAGCGTCGCGGCGACGGTGTTTGGCATAGGGGGCCATGCCGTCGATTTCATCTTCGATCAGTTGGCTGAAGTCTGTCTTGGCCGTAGGTTTAGACTTCATTGTGGGGTTGATGCGCTGCCAGACTTTGGCGATTTCGGCATCAAGCGTGGCCGGGTCAACGCCGTCAGGGTTTTTGATCACAAAATCGGCCTGGTTTCGCTTCAGATCAACCGGCCATTGGGCAGCCTCGCGGCGGTCAAGCTCTTCAGTTTCCCAGTTTCGGTGCTCTTTCACACGACGCAGACGATCTTTGCGGGAAGCGTCGATGAAGATCACATAATCGCACATGTCGTCCCATCCAGCTTCATAAAGCACGGCAGCGTCAAGGATTATCACCGGTGGAGGCAGCTTCAGGGCACCCGGCTTGGGAAAAACCTGACGGGCTACGCGAGAAATGACGCGTTCAAAGGTTGTTCGCATCCGCGGGTGCATGGCTTCTTCCAGCACTTTCCGGGCCGATTCGTCGGAAAAGACGATGGTGCCCAGGACACGTCTGTCAATCAGCCGGCTGCCGGTTTCGTCGGGCGGGGCCAGAATATCAGGCCCGAACCGGCGGACAAGCACTTCCTGCACAGGGCCCTGATTGAGCAGGGCATGGCCTACGGAATCAGCGTCGATGACTGTTGCACCCAGATCAGCCAATTTCCGGGCGATCGTGCTTTTGCCCGACCCAATGCCACCAATCAGACCGATGACGCTGACGGATCTGGTTTCAGTGTTCCTCGTTTTTCGGCGCCGAGGCGATGGCGACGAGCCACCACCACGCCGGCCCGACGAACGCTCGCCCGGCTTGCGGCGATCAGATCCTTCATTACTCCAGCGATTCATTAAAGCGGCACTTTCATCTGTTCTAACGTGACCCGACCTGGAACCATGACAATGAGATATTTTGCGGAATGGCAACACTGCCACAAATGCAAGTTCCTGCAGCAACAGGGATTAAGGATAGCCATGGGGAAATTAGGGCAGATTCTGCCCAAGACATCTCTTCTCAGAGAGCATAAAATATTATGGGCATCTGACAACTCAATTTCAAGATCTCAGCCTTAAATTGCAGTAAGCCGCTGATCTTCTGGCACGATTGTCGCCAGCCGACTTGCCTTTGCCAGATCGACTGTTAAGATGAATCGGCTGGAACTGCGAAAAGCGAAAAATCGTTACGATGGACGCCAATGTTTGAAAAGGGAAAGTTATAAGTTGCCTAATTTGGCCAGATTGGCGAAATTTGTTGAAATTAAGCAACTCTAATCATAATAGTTGTTTTAACTGTAAACATTCATATTGATTTGCTAATTTAAGCAGACTATGATGTCAAGAGTTGTGCGGGAGAGGTAACAGGCGACTCTTGAAATTGTTTGAGTCAGTCTCGATTAGAAGTGCTTTGGACTGGGAGATTTAAGTGGCCAGAAAGAAAACTCCGGTTGTAAAAACGGTTGTCAAGGGGCAGATTTCCAGTCGGCTTCGCCAGGTAAGGCTTGAATTATTTGGCGAGCATGGTGGCCCGGAGCTGGCCAGAATTCTCGATCTGCCGGCACGCACATGGTATAACTATGAAACCGGCGTGACTGTGCCCGCCGAAGTGATGCTCAGCTTTATCAGCCAAACCAAGGTTGACCCTAACTGGCTGCTCTCGGGTGAAGGCCAGCGTTACCGGGAAAATGTTTCGGATATCCTGAAGGCGGAAGGACTTTCGCCGATTCAGATGATTCGCAATGGTGTTGATCTGCTTGAACGCACCATGCTTGAAAACTCGCGCCGCGACATCACCGGCCGGTTTGTTCAGGACAATTCCAGGCTTGGTGTGGAACTGCCACTGATCGAGCTGACGGAATGCCCGAATTATGAACAGACGACGGAAGCAGTTCGCGACACCTTTGTGGTGAACAAGACATGGGTGCATAACCCGGCAACCTCGGTTTGTGTGGTTATGCCGAATGATGCCATGCACCCGATTCTGCCTCGCCGGTCGATCGCTCTGGTCGATTTCTCGCAGAAAGATCCGGAACAGCTTGTCAATCGCATCGTAATTGCCGTTGATGCCCGTAGCCAACCTTACGTCAGGTGGCTGGAACAGTCGGGATTGAACTATGTCCTTCGGGCTGAACAACTTCCAAGGCAATATCCGATCATGACATTCCTGCCTGAACAGGAAGTTGTTTCGATCATGGGTGTGGTTGTTGCCATTTTCAACCGCTTCGCCCCCTGATTTCCGCTATCTAATACCTGGAAAACCATGGCCCTGCCGGAATTGCCCGGCGGGGTTTTTGTTTTGATCTTTCAACTGGCACCCTGATTTGGGACGATGAAATCAGGGAAAACAGGCGGTTGCCAAGGCCAGAAGGCAGTGGAGTTTGTGTCGCTATGCCACTTTTGATCGGTTTGGGCGAACTGCTCTGGGACTTGCTTCCGACTGGCCCAATGCTGGGCGGAGCCCCTGCCAACTTTGCCGTGACTGCGCGATCGCTGGGTGCCTCGGCAGCCGTTGTCTCAAGAATCGGTAACGACGAAAATGGGAATAAGGCCCTTGCCCAGCTGGCCAAACTTGGCTTGAATGTTGACCAAATTCAGGTTGATCCGAACCGGCCCACAGGCACAGTCAGCGTCTCGCTTAATGATTTTGGGCATCCTCAGTACACCATTCTTGAAAACGTAGCTTGGGATTTTATTCACAATCTTTCGACGACATTAAATCTTGCCCAATCAGCCGACTCGATCTGTTTTGGTTCACTTGTCCAGAGGTCGGAAACCTCGCGACGGTCAATTCATGAAATTCTGGAAGCGATGAATCCTGGGGCTCTGCGGATTTTTGATGTGAACCTGAGGCAGGATTATTTCAGCAGGGCCGTTCTGGAACGGTCGCTTGAACTGTGCAACGTGCTGAAAATCAGCGATGAGGAATTGCCGCGATTTGCCGATTGTCTGGGCCTGGAAGGCTCGCAGGAAGTGGTTCTGCAATATCTGGGCAGCAAGTATCATCTTCTAATGACGGCACTTACGCGTGGCAGCAAGGGCAGCCTGCTGGTGCGTGGTGATGAACGGTCCGATCATCCTGGCGTGCCGACCCAGGTGGCTGATACCATTGGGGCGGGAGACGCTTTCACCGCGGCCATGGCACTTGGCATAATGGCTGGCCTGGGGCTTGACGAAACCAACGACCGTGCCAATCGCGTGGCGGCCTTTGTCTGTTCACAACATGGTGCCACACCAGCATTTCCAGCCGATCTGGGCAGATTGTTCGTGTAAGGTAAAAACGGTATTATTCTTCGGCAATGCGTACGACGAATGTCAGTCGGATGGGTTTTGCCGATTTCATCAGCGATTCTGACTTTTCTGCCTTCATGTCGCGTTCAAATGGTCGGCCGACCTGATTGCCTGAGGGGTCTTCAAGCGTCGGGTCGATTTCAATATAGTGCAGCCCTGGCGACCACTTCACGTCGGGAATAAATTTCCAGGTCAGGCCGTCGGGGGTGATCTCGGCCGAGCCATCAAGCGGGCATTCGCCCGATTCAAGCACGCCGATCATTCGAAGGGCCATGCCCGTATCAACCGGCTGGTTGAAGCGAATCAGAAGTGGTTCGCCAGCTTTGGCGACAGGGGCCGTGACTTGCCATTTGCGGGGCTCGACCGGCTCATGATCAGCCGGGCCAACTCGAATTAGTTTCGTGGTGCCCCTGAGCATTTCAATCCCGCGGTCATCAGGCCAGCCGGGTGCCACAATCAGCCGATATTCTTTACCATTTTCAAGAATGGCACCGTCTTCTTCCCGTGGCTTCAGGCCTGACTTGACCCGGCCGGGGTCGAAGAGAAGTGTCAGTCGCCTGCCGCTTTTGTCCCAAAGCTCCTGATCAAGCTCAAGAAAAGGCTGAATGAGACGCTGGCCGCTGGCATCTTCCATCGTGATGCGCCGGGCGGCTTCGCCCCGGGCCATCGGCCGGTTGAAATTCACATAAACACGAAGCAGGTTCTCAGGCCAGCTTGCCCCTGAAGGCTGAATCGATAAGACTTCCGGCTCGGGGCCGCCTGAGAGCGGAATATTAAAACGGAACAAGAGATTCGTATTACGGCCCGCCGGTTTATCAATGATTTGATAAGCCGTTCCTTCACGGAACGGGTATTTTGGGCGAAAAAGCAGCCTGCCCGATTCGGCAAACCACTTGCCCACCAGTGGAATGGGTGTCTGATCCGGCTCGTTCTTGCCGGGAATGCGATTGACCGACCAGTTTTCTGCCGATTTCAGGCCTTGCCCGTCGTCGGCTTCAAGCACCCAAAGGCCTTGCCCTTCCTGGAGAAGGTGGAATTTGCCATCGTCGCCCGCCCGAAGCCGATGAGCAGGAGTTACCACGAAAATCAGAAACAGTAAGCAGATGCGAAAATTCATGGGTCTTATTTTGGTTCGCAGGCTTGGGGCTGCGTCAGAAGCAGAGAAAAAGAATCGCCCCGGCCCCTCAAAAAAAGGCCGGGGGCTGATTCCCGAGGTCTCGTTGAAACTTCAATGAGCCAGATTCAATCAGGGCAGGGGGATCGTCTTGAGATCAACGGCACCTGACTCGTTTTTCGTCAGAATCACGGCACGGGCGTCGTCAAGTCGGTCAAGGTGGTCAACACCCTTCAGTCCGGCAACGGTTTCGTAAGGCTGGCCGGCGATGCCGCCGCCACCAACCGGCTTGGTGATACCTTCACGGCTGGCAATGCCTTCGGTTGAGATTTTCATAACGCCGCGGGCGCTGTTGGCCATCAGGATGTAGTCTTTGCCATCCTTCGAATAGACAACCATATCAAGCGGGCGGTTGCGGTTGCCAAGTTCGGCAACGGTTGTGCCCTTGACATGTGTGCCAGGAGCCAGATCCTTCACCGGCAGCTTCACCAGCGGGGTGCAGGTGTAGGCTGCCAGCAGGTGAGGCTGACCGGCAATTTTGTAAGTGACAAATGTGCGAATGGGCGACTTGGTTTCGTATTTGCCGTGGGCACCATGATAGATTTCAACCGAGGCACCCTGGCCGGTTGGCTTGAAGGGCACATCAAGAGTGACCAGACGCGACGAAAATTCTTCGTTGGAGAGACCTGCCACATAGAGCTTACCTTCAAAGAAGGCCAGGTCGGTGATGGCGTCGGTTCGCTGAGACTGGCCTTTGGTGGCAGCGCCTGCCTTGGGCAGGGCGGGCAGTTCAACACTGGCATGGGGCACGTTTGAAAGGTCGATTTCTTTCATGCCGCTGCCGGAAATTTGCAGAATAACCGGGATGGCCGAAGGGCCGCGACCACGCGAAACCGAGAGATAAGCCTTGCCGCTGACGGGATTAACGGCCATGTCGTTAATCATGATGTCAGACGCAGGCACGCCAAGCTGATCAGCCACTTTTTTGTCGAGTTTTTCAATTTCAACGGCGGCCATGGCGTCAGCCTTGGTGGTGTCGCCGGTGCCGATGGCCCAGACCGAGCCATTTTGCGTATCGCCGACGAAGAGCACGCCATCGGGCCCGAAAGCCAGTGCGCCGGCTGACTTGAGTTCAGCCTTGCCGGATTTCAGCGAGCCGGCAAGATCGCCGGCGGAAGCGGCCGAAACCGCGACCAGACCGAATACAGCCGCCAGAAGCTGGCGGGACAAAAGAATTTTGGACATGAGTTGCTGAGCCTCCCTGTGGTGAGATTCGAGAAAAGAATGCGTTAGACTTTCAGGATAGACGTCGCGGCCTTCTCTTTCAAGTAGCGACAGCGCAATCTGGTTATGGCCCTGATTGGCTGCAAATAGTGGCGTTGCAAAGGTCTGTAAATTCGCCTGGAACGTCGTTCTCAACAGGTTTTTGATATGTTTGACACCGTGAAAGTGCGGGGGATAAAATAATGAAACTGCAGGACCCAACATAACTTCAATGTGAGTTTAGGCATAGGCTTCATATGGTGCGAATTTTCAAACTCCTGCTCCTGGTTATCGTTTGTCTGGGGGCTTGTGATTGCCTGCAGGCGGGCGATGTGAGCGGCGAGATTCGCATGCCCTCTACCTGTTCGCCCGAGATCAGCCCTGCCGTGGTCTGGCTGGTGCCGCTTGAGCCTGCAAAAGCCGGAGCGGCAAAGGCTGTGGATCAGTCGGAAAAGCCTGCTGGGTTGGTACTTATGCGACAATCGGCACTGCAGTTCGTGCCACGGGTGGTTGTTTTGAAAAAAGGCCAGCAGGTTCAGTTTACGAACGACGACAGTGAATTTCATAATGTGCATGTTCAGGCCAGGGGCGAGCTGTTTAACCAGACCATGCCGCCCGGCCAGCCAGCAATTTTTAGCCCGGCAACGACTGGAATTCTGAATGTCTTCTGCAATATCCACCAGCACATGAGGGCCTTTTTGATCCTTCAGGATACACCTTGGATCACGGCCATCGACCGCAAGGGGAAATTTGTAATAAATAACGTGCCTGAAGGACGTTATACGATGTTTCTCTGGCACGAGGCCGGAGGCAGGCCAGGGCAGAAGTTGATTGATATGCCGGCGGCCGGCCTGAAGCTTGAGCCGATTCTGCTGGCTGACAGTGCATCGCCCAGCCGAACCAGCCTGTTGACGGCCAAAACGACGGTGACAACGTGGTCGGACGATGTGGACCAGATTGTCATGCGGTTGTCGGCCGCGATCTCGGCAGGGTCAGAAAAAGGCCAGTATGGGCGGGCTGAAAAACTGGCGCAAGAGGCTTTTGAGACAGACTTTAAGAAGTCGGTCTTGGCCCAGGCGGTTTTGCAGGGCCTGGGGCAGGAGAGGGCGACCGAACTGGAAAAGCAGTTTCAGGAATTTGCGAGGCTGATTCGCGAAGCCGCTGGCAGCGACAAGCCCGACACCAGCCTGGCCGCCAAAACCATGCGAAGCCTGGTGGCGAACCTTGTGCGGGCTTCAGATGACCTGAAAACAAAAGGGCTTGTTGATCGATCAAAGTTCAAAGCAAAATGATCGCTCACAGAGGCTGAAACTTTTATAAAAATGAGTGATGGAACGATTTTGTTATTCTTACCAGTTAGAGCGGTTGTAATGTTTGGATATTATTGCGATGAGAGGTTTGTTGATTTTATATAAGGTCCTATTCTGAATTAAGATAAGTGTGCAGTCTGCCATTTTTGGTTTTCAGATTTCAATGGTTTGGCACAGGAAGTGCATTTCCTAGCGACCATGGCATGATGCCATTCACTCAGTCAGGCTGAGCCGTTTGACACGGAGGTTACGGAAAGATGTCGCTGAAAAAGATTTCCTTCGGCTTTTTTCTCCTGTCGTTAGTTCAATCGGGTTCAGCATTTGGCGACTCTTTTATTGACTTGGGACTGAACTGGACACAGTGGCTGCCCAAGAGAGGATCGGTGCAGAAATATCAGAGCGAGGATCGCCAGGCGGTGATCACCGTGCCCCAGCCACAAAGAAGTTGGCGCACCCTTTCAGCCGAATTTGGCCGGAATGTCCCTCAAAACAATACTCCTGCAGCCAATCCTGTTATTAATGAAACTCCGCAGAATGTTGTTGTGAATCAGGTTATGCCGGTTCAACCAGTGGTCTCGGCCCCGGAACCGGTGTATCAGCCCATGGTTGAGCCTACCTATTCGGCCCCGGTGGTCACGCAGCCCGTTTCGGCCCCGGTGGTAACGCAGCCGGTGGTTGACACCACGCCAGCCCAGTTTTCTGCATCATCTTTCACAGGCACGCGTTACGATGCCCTGATCAGGATGGATGGCGGGCCCTTCCCGTCTAGCAGTAACCTGGTTTCAGGCCAGCCGCAGGCATGGTACTTAAGCCCAGTGGTTCAAGGTGTTTATGGTGGAATGCCCAGTGGCGACCAGCAGAAAGCTTTTGAGCAGGATGTGATTCAGAAAGTGCAGCAGACTTATGCCCAGAGTGGCGTAAACATTCAACTGACAACCGACCCTAACGCTGGTGCCAGCAGAACGATAAGCGTAGTTTCAGGGGCCTCCTTCGGCCAGAATGGCGATGCGGCGGGTATAGCTGAGATAAACGGAAGTGGATTTTCATTCATTGATAAAATGGATAATGTTCATAACGTGAACGACTTACAGTGGGCTTTGGCACGAAATGTTGCCCATGAACTGATGCACTCGTTCGGGGTTGAACATCACGATACCACCGGTGACTATCTTGATTCGGCGGTGGCGAGCTGGAATATGCTTCTTGACCCGAACACCAAATTCAGCCAGGCTGCTGTAAGTGATTTGCTGGCAAAGATTTCAAGCCCAACGGGTGCGAATGATCAGCCGGATGCCTATGGCTTTCTGGGTCAGAAAATCGCAGGCGATACAGATTCTTCAAATTACCAGGCCCAACTGCTGAGCCCGCAACCGGTTCCAGAGCCAGCGACGATTATTGTGTGGGGCATGCTGGGTGTGGCGGCGATTGTTGCCCAAAAGCATCGCCGGCGGGGTATTTCGGCCTGATGATTTGTGATCGCCGTTAGAATTTGTAAGTTAGTGGCAGAGATGAAAAACTTACAACAGGGTGATTTTTGCCAGGGGCTGTTTGTGCCTGGCTGAGCTTTACCCGGATTTTCCGCAAATGATCATGACCACCATTGGCCACCGGACTATCGACTGGCAAAATTTTTTTGCCAATGATATCAGGCAGATTCGGCCTTTTTCGCCACCAGCGGTTTTCGTTCCCACCAGCGGCTGGAGCGGAGCGAGTTTCTGGAAATGGCGTGCGGAAGATGGCGAATTTCTGCTGAAGATCTGGCCCGCTGAAGGGCCGGAAGCACGCCAGCACCTGTTTCGCCACAGCCAGCTTAACAACTTGCGAAATATAACCTTACCGCTTGCCCTTCCCGTGCCTGACCAGACGGGTCGCACGCTGCGGCCATGGAGCGACGGTCTTTGGGCGGAAGTGATTCCGTGGTTTGAAGGCGAGCCGGCAACCGTGAACCCGGAAGTGAAACAGGTGGATGAAGTTGTCCAGGTTCTGTGCGACCTGCACCAGCGGTGGACGGAGACGACTCCGTCTCGGACCGGGCCGTCAAGTACAGTGATCAACCGGCTTAACCAATTGCGAATTTTTGATTTAAGTCGATTGATGGGGAGCCGGGCCGATTTTCTCGGGAAGGGGATGAATCTGCCGGGCGAATCGATGAACAAGCTCTGGGAAATCTGTCGCCTGGCCCAATCGCTGCGAGTGGATGCTGTGCGGTTACTGCAACCCTCTGAAAATGAGAAGTTTAGGATTCTCACGGTATTGCGTGATGCCCGTCCTGATCAGTTTCTCTTCAGCGGTGGAAAGCTGTCAGGGGTGATTGATTTTGGTGCGGTCGGGCGTGACATTATCGCCGTTGATCTCTCAAGACTTGCCACCGAGTGGTATCCTGAAAATCTTGCGCAACAAGATTATCTGGTAAACACTTATGTTAAGAACCGGATTGTGGATGAACGAGAGTTCAGGCTGATTCGGCCGCTGGCATTATCAGGCGCAATTTTGGGCGGGCTGGCCTGGCTTGACCTGCATTTCCGCAAGGGAAGGTCGATTGGTCGCGAGGCCGAATTTGATCGTGCTCTTGACCATGCCCTTTCCAGGCTCGTCAGTTTCCAGCATTTGTGCCACTAATGTTGGCGGATGAACTGACCAGCTGATAAGAAACGCGATAGACCGGCTTGCCCTGCTTGCGAAACTTACGTTCGAAGTTGGTCAGGTAGTCAAGATCGTGGCTGGGCTGGTTAAGTTCTTCGCTGGGAAGTGTTTGAAATAGCTTGAATTCGCTCATGAGCATGAGGACATGCTCGTAATAATCGCCGACATCGGTAGCGATAAGGAACTGGCCGCCGGGTTTCAGGATGCGCTGAACATCGGTCACAAAATCGGTTGTAAAAACGCGGCGTTTATGGTGTTTGCGTTTCCACCAGGGGTCAGGATAATAAATGTGAACGGTGGAGACAGACTGGTCGGGCACTTTTTTGAGAAATCGCAGGGCATCGCCCGGAAGAATTTTAACATTCGATGCGTTGATGTTCTTCAGGCGGTCGGCGCCGTGGCGGGCATATTTTCGTATAATTTCAATGCCCAGGAAGTTATGTTGAGGCCTGGCCTGTGTCGCCTGACGTAAAAAGAGGGCTTTGCCCGAACCGACTTCAATTTCAACGGGTTGATCGTTACCAAAAATATCCTGAAACGAAACGTTGTCGCCCAGACTTTCCATCTCAAGAAAGAGCGGATGGGGCTTGAGAATCCGCAAGTGATCACTGTCGTCGGAATCGTAGTCGCCAGTGGCTGGTTTTATGTCGTCGTCTGTGTCAGCGGGTGTCATTGCACGAGCCCGGGCGAACTGTTTATTGAGTGTTAATGATTATTGTGCAGTCGTTTACGTTGAGGCTTCAACAGCACTGTTCAGGGGCAGAGTCAGGCCAATGATTTTACCATGGTAAACCATCTGGTCTTCCACAAAGCCCTGTGTTTCAAAAATGGTCTGGCGGGGATGCAGGCGCGAGGCTTTGGCGATCATGACCAGGCGGTCGCCCGGCCTGACTGTGCCACGAAAGCGAATTTCTTCCATTCCGCCGAAACCGATGAAGCGGCCCGGGCCGGCCAGATGGTGGCTGTAATAGCTGGCAAGCTGGGCAGCCACTTCGCAGATCATCACGCCGGGCATCAGGGGGTAGTCGGGCATGTGGCCACGCACCCAGAATTCGTCGTCCTTGACATCTTTATAGCCAACAACAAGGTGATTTTCCTGATCTTCCACAATAATTGCCGTGATTTGCTCCATCTCAAATCGCTGGCGGTTACGCAGGCGAATCGAGGCTTGATCGGCGACAATGTACGAAAAATCAAGTTTGGCCGGATCGATAAGAGGGGCAGGTGGCATACTGTTTTCAGTAAATGGTGAAGATGGCGGCCAGTGTCTCGATTGAAATCAGCCAGCCAGTGCCGATCAGACGTCCCTTGAATGCCAGACGGACAAAAGGCCCGACTAGCCTTGCATGGATACCAATGGAACAATCATGCACGCCAGAATGGATATTGACAAGTCCCTGATGCATAACTTGATCAGTCAGGCCGTGAACAATGATCAGAAGTGACGATATTGCGGGCGGAAATCGGCGCCGACCCCTCGGCCTGATGGTGGTTCACAGCCCGCTCAGAGACCTGCTTCGCCAGGATCTGGCCATGGCCGTCTGCCTCGGCGCCAGCCGGGTCGAACTTTTGCCCCGTTGGAGCGAAATGCCTGACCCAAAAGAGATAAGCAAGTGTATAACCGACAATCATTTGCAGATTTGGAGCGTGCATGGCCCGTGGGGCGGTCAGTCGATTCGGGCCCAGCGGGTGGATCTTTCAGACCCCGACTGGCGGCGACAGGAGGAGTCGATTGACGATGTGCGCCGGGCGGCCGATTTTGCCGAATCGCTGGGTGCAGCCGTTATGGTGGTGCATCCTGGCGGGCTTTCGGCCCCTGATGAAATGCAGAAAAGAAAGGAAGTGCTGGCCGAGTCGCTGGCAAAGCTGGCCGGGCATCTGGAAGGATGCCGGTTGCGGCTGGGTGTTGAAAACATGCCCAGGGGCGTTTATCCCGGCAGCCATATGAGCGATTTGAAGGAGATTGTGGAATCGCTTAGCACCAGCAGGCTGGGCCTGGTGCTTGATACAGGGCATGCGAACATAACCGGCGGAGTCGTAACCGAGACCATTGCCGCCGGGAATTGGCTTCTCAGCACGCATGTGCATGACAACAACGGCAAATCAGACACGCACCTGCCACCAGGGCAGGGAACAGTGGACTGGGCTGAATGGCTGAAAGTTTTGGATGATACCGGTTATTCTGGCCCGGTGATGCTGGAATGCGTGAAGCACCTGCGAGAGAATTCGGTGGATGTGAGGAGTGAACTGGAACCGTTTTTAAGGTTGTTTTATGAAAATCGCTAAATAATAGGGCACCCCGCAGTGGGATGCCCGTGGAATGGAACGATTGGGATATCGACCAAGCTTATGGCTGAAGGTCGATATCGAAGGTGTTCGTGCCGCTTTGCACTTTGAACTTGAGGTCGCTGGTTTCGGGTTTATCATATTTGGCCGGAGCGGGGTTGGCCATTTTCTTGACAGGCTCGCCGGGGGCGGCCGTGTTCAGGCCGTTTGGATCGATACCCGAAACGATCACTGTGTATTCACCGACTTCGGCACCATCGCCGGGGTTGGTGGTCTGAAGCGTATATTTGCCATCAGGGCCGATATTACCATTGGCGTTATTGCGCTTGGGGTCAGACGAGATGAACGATACGGAACCGGCTGTCAGGGGCTTGCCACTGATTTTGACCGAGCCGGAAACCTTGGCGAACTTGGGGCCAGACTTGCCGCAGCCGGCAACAGCCAGGGAAACCGCAAGAACGAATGAAGCCTGACGGAAAAGCGAAGCATGGAATTTCAAGTGAAGTTCTCCTGAACTTTCAACAATTGGCTTGTGAAAATACCGGCCGGGAAATTGCAGGGCAGCCCGGCCGGTGCGAATGGATTAATAGGATTCGGCCGAAATGACTTCGCCCTGACCGCGGGTGCTCAAAGCCTGATAGACTGGGAAGGCGATCGATTCCTTAATGAACCTGACAGAACCGTCAGCGTTCAGGAAGTTGGCACCACCGGCATGGTTCGAGCGGAAGGAATACTGGCGGGTCCAGTTTTCCACGTTGGCCGGCTGCAGCTTGAAGTTCAGAGGAATGGCTGTTGAACCAATCGTCTGGTTGGCTTGCACCCAGCAGTTCCAGCGGGTCACGGCACGGATCTGTTCGCCAGCCATGAAGGTGTTGCTGGTGCCGTCAGTCACGGTGTTCACGCTGACGTTGGGGCCCCAGGCCCAGAAGATGCCGCTACCGGCCATGCCACCGTTATCGGTGTCCTGACCATTGGTAGCCGTGCGGTTATGGCCAAGCTGCGGGCCACGGCAAAGGCGGCCGGTGTCTGAGCAGATTGAGACCGTGCCGGCGGCAGGGGCACAGCCCAGGCAGTTGTCGCCCATGTTGCCCACATATGAGGTGCCGGCACCTTCCTGGCCGATGATTTCGTCGGCGTTGAAGTTGTCGATATTCGGGCTGTTGTCAGAAGGGCAAATCAGCGAATTGAGGATGCTCATTCGCACGGTGCGGTTTTGCTGGCCCATGTCAGTACGGCTCCAGCGCCAGCCGCCACCAAGCTGGTCACCCCACATGATGCTGAAGTTTACAGCGTTTGATATTGGCTGCTGTTCCATCTGGGGCAGCAGCAGCACCAGGAAGCTGGAATTGTTCCAGGCCAGGCCTGAAGTGGGGCCGAAGACCGGGTGAAGGTACATGGCGGTGGGAAAGCTGCCGTTGGCGCTGTGGTAGTTGTGGCAGGCCAGGCCAAGCTGCTTCAGGTTGTTCACGCACTGGGCGCGACGGGCAGCTTCACGTGCCGACTGAACTGCAGGGAGAAGAAGAGAGATGAGTACCGCGATGATCGCGATAACCACGAGCAGTTCGATCAGCGTGAAGCCGCGACGATTCGGTTTGATCATAAGACCTCCAAAAGACATTGATTTGACGATTGATCATGAACCGGGATTGCTAGGGTTGATCAACTGACAGTCGGTCAGTCCATCTTGTGGATCACCTACACCCGATTTTCAGATTTGGCAGGACAATCATTTATCGTAAAAGATAGGTGCAGAGTCTGCAATAAAAATCGCCTTTTTTTTTTGGCAATTTGCTAAGTTTCTACCAAGCCAGTGATTGCCATTGATTTTCGCCGCTGATTTATTGCACAGCCGGGCGTGCTTGACCATAATACGAAGTGAACCTGCCTGGCCTAATTCGCCTGTCGGCCCGCCACAATCATCCAAACTGAGCAACCGAATCGATGTTCACCCTTTTGCTGCTTGTCAGCTCAATTTCAACAGGTCAGGTGGCAGCACCGGCCAACCAGGGCAACACCAGGGGCATTGATCGCCAGGCCGACTTTTTCCCTGTGGCTGTCTGGCTTCAAGACCCGCGAAACGCACAGAAATATGCTGATATAGGCATTAATCTTTACGTTGGCCTGTGGCGTGGCCCGACCAAGGAGCAGCTAGACCAGCTTGACCGGGCTGGCCTTCGGGTGGTGTGTGGCCTGAATAACCAGGCCCGGGCTTTTCTTGATCGAAAAACCATTGCCGCATGGATGCACGGCGACGAGCCTGACAATGCTCAGTCGCTGGGTCAGGGCAAAGGCTATGGCCCACCCATTCTGCCTTCAAAAATCATCGAAGATTACGAA
>JBJTRR010000841.1:0-2965 GCA_046076185.1 bacterium
CTTCAGCGCCAACATCAATCACCACCTGGTGCAATTGTTTTGCCACCAGACGATTGCTGACAACCTTGGCGGGGCTGAAGGTCACTGGGGCGCCCCAGCTAGCGCATACTTGGAGGCTGCGGTGCTTAGGATGCCGATGGCGTGCTATATCCCACCCTTCAGCAAGCCCCATCAGGTGGGTGCCTTTGAATGCATGCCATTGCATCTGCCTTGGGTAAGTGAGCACTGAGCAAGCTAGGCGCTGACAAGCCCGCATGGCCAAGGACTGAGAGCGTGCCGGGCACGCTGCACTGCTCACTGCAGTACGCATATCTATATATCGCCTTTTCGGGCAGAAATTTCTCCGCGGTGTTCGCCTGAAATCACACGGCTTTGAAATCGAAACCGAAATCGCCTGCAAGGCCGTGGGTGGTGGCTGGCGAGTAGTTGAAAAGCCTGTTTCCTACCTGCCCCGTGCCGCCGGCACAGCCTCAAAGCTGCGTGCCCTGCGCGACGGCGTGCGCATCATTAAAATGATGGCAATTCTCAGCTTCCAGCTTAAGCCCTGGCGGCTGGGCGGGCTGGCCGTTGGCCTGATCACCCTCTGTGCCGTTCTAACCAAATCGGGCCTGCTCTGGGTTGGTGCCGGCACGGCTCTGGGCGCGTTGATTGTGCAAATTCGCAGACTTCAAGCCACTTCAATCAAGCCTGGGCACTGAAAAACCTTTTCGCTTCCAGCTCTCAAATCGTTCCCTGCCTTGTACGTTCATCGATTAAGCCTATAATTTAAGATAGTTCTGAAAACAGTGGCACGGTTGCCACTGATCGCTGATCTGGATGGAGGAGCGACCCGTGACGTGGGATTTGAGCATCGGTCTTGTCCGCTATCTCAATGCCAAGCCGCTGTATAACGGTCTCGACCAACTCCTGCCCGGAGCTCGTTTTATCACAGATCTTCCCAGCCGCCTGGCTGCCCGGCTTGAAGCTGGCGAACTTGACCTGGCCATGATACCCTCGGTCGAGTTCCTTCGCTCGGCCCGGTCGCATCACTACCAGGCCATGCCCGGCGTCGCGATTGGGGCCGATGGCCCCGTTCGCAGCGTGAAACTTCTTTCGCACGTTGACTTTCCGCAAATTCGCCGCCTCGCCATGGACGAAGGCTCTCGCACAAGCCAGGCCCTGTGCCGCGTCTGGCTCAGGGGCGTGCACGGGGTCGAGCCCGAATCGATTGAAGAACTCCCCATCGGCGTGCCTCCCGAAGAATCAACGGCCGATGCCGTGCTGGTCATTGGCGACCGGGCCATGCAGTTGCCTGAAGACCAGTTTCGCCACGTGGCCGACATGGGCCAGGTGTGGAACGCCTGGACAGGCCTGCCTTTCGTCTTTGCCGTCTGGGCCGTTCGGCCAAAGCCTGGCCTTGACCTTGATCTTCTGGGCGATAAGCTGCGACAGTGTCGAGATTTGGGCCTGCAAAACGCAGCCCGGATTGCCGCTGATGCCAGCCCCCGATACAACCTTGCCGTTGATGAAATTCTCTTTTATCTGACCCATCAGATATCCTATGATTTTGGCGGGGCCGAGCTTGCCGGCCTGCGACTCTTTGCCGAAAAAGCCGGCCAGATGGGCCTGGTGCCCAAAGGATGCGAATATGCCCTCCCAAGTTCAAGAGATACTGCAAAAAGCCGTTGACGGCTATCGCATCACTCAGGAAGAAGGCAATGCCTTGATGCGTTCGGGCGGCCTGCACGAACTCGGCCGCGCTGCCGACACCATCTGCCGCCGACTGCATCCCGAGCCCTACCGCACTTACAACATTGATCGCAATATCAATTATTCCAACGTCTGTGCCGCCGTTTGCGACTTCTGCGCCTTTTACCGAAAGGTTGGCGACACTGAGGCTTACGTGCTTGATACAGACGTAATCCTGAAGAAAATTCAGGAAACGGTCGAAGTCGGCGGCGACCAGATTCTGATGCAGGGCGGCCTTCACCCCGACCTTCCCTGGCGGTGGTATCTTGATCTCTTGCGCACGATCAAATCACACTACCCGCAAGTCAATATTCACGCCTTCAGCCCGCCTGAAATCCATTTCTTCAGCAAGCTTTATCGCATGCCGCTGGAACAGATTCTGACCGAGCTGAAAGACGCCGGCCTGGGCAGCTTGCCGGGCGGCGGTGGCGAGATTCTTGCCGATCGCGTCCGCAAGGCGATCACACGTGGCAAAGTTCTCACCGACGAATGGCTGAATGTCCACCGGGTGTGGCACAGGCTTGGCGGCAAGTCTTCTGCTACCATGATGTTCGGGCATATTGAAACGCTTGAGGAACGTATTGAACATTTTGAGCGAATCCGCCAGCTTCAGGACGAAACCGGCGGCCTGACCGCGTTTATCAGCTGGACATGCCAGACCGAACACACTGACATGTCGGAAATTCCGCCGGCCGGGGCGTTTGAATATCTTCGCGTGCAGGCCATCAGCCGGATCTATCTCGACAACGTGCCGAACATTCAAAGCTCGTGGGTCACCCAGGGGGCGAAGATCGGCCAGATTGCCCTGGCTTTTGGGGCTAACGATATGGGCTCGCTCATGCTCGAAGAAAATGTCGTGAGCCAGGCCGGCACCGTTCACTACCTCACTCTTCGTGAAATTCGCCGTTCCATTCGTGAAATGGGCTTTATTCCCCGCCAGCGAAACGTCTTTTACGAATACATTGATCAAGACCCCGGCGACACCGACGACACCCCGGCCCCGACATTGCCCCGGCCTTTGCCCGTGCTGGCGTAATTAAAACCATTTAAACTTCCAATCTGGCTGTGTCATCGTAATCGGTGGGCTACCCTGAGGAAGTTTTGCGTTTCGCCTGACAATGTCTTCAGTGCATTTTGTTTCGTGAATCACTTTCCACCCAACAGCAGAAAAAGTCTCTTCATTCCAGACATTTTCTGAAAGTAGTGGGTTGGTCAGTGCTTGTGAAAATGCGTCGAT
>JBJTRR010000842.1:0-4837 GCA_046076185.1 bacterium
ATTCGACCGGAAATTTCGTGCAGGGCCTTCAAAGTCTCTGTTCCGCGATTTTATGTGCTGAATTACCCGCCGATACAGGCAAATCGAAGTGAATAATTCTCAACCGACTTGATTTGTTCCTCCATCATACATTGATTTTTGCTATTATGATATTAATGATGAAAACAAGGTGGGCAGACTCCGGTCTGTCGGTCCGGTAATGCAGAGAAGATGAGGAGCCTCGGCGTTGCGTCGTGCAATAATCAGCGACATCCACGGTAACCTTGAAGCGCTTGAGGTTGTTCTGGCGGATATCAAGTCGCAAGGAATCGACACGATCTATTGTCTTGGCGATGTGGTGGGCTATGGCCCTAACCCGCGTGAGTGCCTTGACCTGGTGATGCAGCATGCAAAGGTCTGCCTGCTGGGTAATCATGACATGGGGGCCCTGTGCGACCCGGAAGGATTTAATGTCGGTGCCGAGCGTGCCATTTTCTGGACACGCGAACAGCTTGAAAAGGTGGACGACCCTGGCAATGTCGAGCGTCTGGCTTTTCTGAATCAGCTGAATCGATCACAGGATGAAGGGCGGCTGCTTTTTGTTCATGGCTCGCCTCGAAATCCGCTTTCGGAATATGTTTTTCCGGATGATATTTACAACCAGCGCAAGATGGAGCGGCTGTTTTCTTGTGTGGATCAATATTGCTTTCAGGGCCATACGCACATACCGGGCGTGTTTTTTGAAGGTAATCAATTTCAGTCGCCTTCAGATTTCAGTCATTACCTGACACTTGAAAAAGGTAAGGCAATGATCAATGTCGGCTCGGTGGGGCAACCCCGCGACCGCGACCCCAGATCGTGCTATGTCATTCTTGAGGACGGGGTTGAGAACGAGGGCGAAGAGTCCAAGGGACCGATTCGGCTGACGTATCGTCGCCTGCAATATCCTTTTGAAACGACTCGACAGAAAATTCACTCTATACCGGCACTGGATCGTTATCTGGGTGATCGTCTGGCCATCGGCCATTGACTGGCAGGCCCCCTCTCAATTTATGATTAAAGCTTCCAGTCTCGGCCGTTCGTGATCGGGTCGGTTCAGTCAGCGAATTGAGACGTTCCTTAGAGAAACATCTGGCAACAGCATGAGTCAGCAGATACAGCCCCAAGAGCAGAAGCGTTTCTTTCTCTTCCTCATGGTTTCATTTTTGACCATGTTTACGCTTCAGATGGCACTTGAGCAGGCCGGTTTCTTCCCCAAACCCAAAACCGATGCCCCAAAGGCCGGGTCATCAACCCAGGCTGGCAGCGAAAAATTGGCGACTACGCCAGAATCAGCTGCAAAAAAAGATGAGCCGGCCAAACCGGCTGTTGTGGCCAGTCGGGCTGTGGTCAAACCCGAGTCTGTCTCGCTGGGGTCAACCGACCCCGCCAGTGGATTTTTGATGCAGCTTGGCCTTTCGAACATGGGGGCAGGCCTGGCTTCTGCCGAAAGTGCTGTTTTTGGGGCTGATCATCTGCCCGGGCAGGATACGAAAGACAAGCTTCGGTTGGTGTCGACCGACCCATCCTCGCCCGACAGCCTGACCATTGAAATTCGCAGCATCGACGGCGAAGAAAAGCTCATCAACCTGGCCCGTGAAGGCTGGGAAGTCGTACGTGAAAAGCCTGAAGCTGACCCTGTCAAGCGTGAAGGTGAATCGCAAAGTATCTCATTTAAGCACGCTGTGGGTGATGTGCCTGGGCTGACGATCATCAAGACTTACTCACTGCCCAAACTAAGCAACAGCCTGACTATGTCAATCAGGTTTGAAAGCGACCAGCCACGCAGCATTGTTTACAGGCTTTTGGGGCCGTATGGATTGCCTCTCGAAGGGCAGTGGTACAGCTATACTTATCGTGATCTGTTTTATGCACCTGCTGATGCCCGTGCCAATCTCATCAGCCGAAGTGCCACTGAAGTGGCGAAGGCTTCTGACCCGGCCAGCGGCTATCAGCCCGAACTGATCACCACTCCGTTGCGTTATGCCGGTGTTGAAACTCAGTATTTCGCCAATTTTGTGGCGTTTGACAAATCAGAGACTGGCTACATTGCCGAAGCGACCGAGCGGCTCGTAGGCCCAGTGCCAACCGACCCGAATAAGTCAAACATGACTGTGAGTCTGACGTCAAAGCCAGTCCAAATTTCGGCTGGTAAGCCGGTCAGCCATGATTTTGAAATTTATCTTGGGCCAAAAACGAGGGCTGCACTGGCCTCGTATAGTGCTGACGAACTGACAACCTATCGCCGCGGTTGGGCAGTGCCAGGCTCGCGACTGCTGGCCCGGTCGTTTATCGGACCGCTGCTTGATACGACCTATGCAGCCACGAAGCAGTTTTTCGGACTTTTTGGGGCCAGCCGCGGCAGTTATGGTCTGGCGATCATCATGCTGACGGCTATCGTGCGGCTTCTGATTTTTCCGTTTTCACGCAAGCAGGCGATAACATCCAAGCGGTTGCAGGACTTGGCTCCGCGAATGAACGAGATCAAGGAAAGATATAAGGATGATCGCGAACGCCAGGGTCGCGAAACCATGGAGCTTTATCGCCAGGCTGGCGTGAACCCGTTTTCCGGCTGTCTCATCGCCGTGATTCAGCTACCGGTTTTCATGGGCCTTTGGCAGACGCTCAACAACAGCGTTGCCCTGCGGCAGGCACCATTTCTATATATTGATAATCTGGCTGCACCCGACGCCCTTTTCGGCTTTGGTGGCACCGTGCCATTTCTGGGCGATTATTTCAATGTTCTGCCGATTATTTCCGTTTCGCTCATGTATCTTCAGATGAAGCTGTTTTCGCCGCCGCCGGCCAATGCCGAGGCCGAGCTTCAGCAGAAGATGTTTTCCTACATGATGGTTTTCATGTCGTTTATGTTCTACAAAGTGCCTTCAGGACTGGGCATTTATTTCATCACGTCAAGCCTTTGGGCTCTGGGTGAACGGCTTTTGCTGCCCAAGCTGGTGAAGGATGGCCCCCTGCCCGCTTTGGCAGGCGATGCCGGGGCCACCATCAGTGCGTCAGCCAGAGTCAGCGGGCAGGATTCGGGCAGTGGGAAAGCTGCGACATCGGCTCCGGCTGCGACCGGTTGGCGGGCCAAATGGCAGGAAATTCTGGCCGAGGCTGAAAAACAACGCACCATTCAGAACGAAAACCGGGCGAAACAACAACAGCAGGATCAGAAAAACAAAGGCAAAAATCGCCCTAATAAGGGCAAACGCTGATTCAGTCGGCTTCAAGCCGGGCACCTTTGGTTTATGAAGCAATTCAGCGATTCTGATACGATTGTTGCCATATCAAGCTCGCTTGGCCCGGCGTTGCGATCCATCATTCGCCTGAGTGGGCCTGAAGCCTGGGCAAAAGGCGTCTCGATCACGGAAGGGCTTTCAGATCACATCATCGCACCACGCGAGCCAGTGGTCGTACTAACTCAAACTCTTCAATTAATTGGCCTTACTCTGCCCATTCAGAAGCAATTCTGGCCAGCCGGTCGCAGTTATACAGGCCAGCCTCTTGTTGAACTGCATTTGTCGGCACCTGGTGGAATTGCACAGATACTTCTGTCAGCATTGGTTGATCGCGGGGCAAGGCTGGCCCAACCTGGCGAGTTTTCTCTCCGTGCGTTTCTGGCCGGACGCATTGATTTGACTCGAGCCGAAGCTGTAGCGGGTATCTTTCAGGCCAACAGTCAGGCCCAGTTGCAAGTTGCATTCGACCAACTGGCAGGCGGCCTGGTCAATCGGTTGGAACGACTTCGGGCCCGGTTGCTTGATCTTCTGGCCTGGCTTGAGGCAACTCTTGATTTTGTAGAAGAATCTGATGTTAGTCCAATTGCTCGCAACTTCACAGCAGAAGAGCTTCGTGGCGCGGCCCTGGAACTGGCAACCATGGCCCGACAATGGTCAGATCGGGCTGAAACCTCCAAAACCATTCGTGTTTTGCTCGCTGGCCCCCCCAATTCGGGCAAGAGTTCTCTGTTCAATACCCTCAGCCATTCGGCTAAGTCGCTGGTTTCGCCGCAGGCCGGTACCACTCGCGATTATCTGGAAGCCACCATAGAACTTGCCCCCGGGCTGAAAGTGACGTTGGTAGATACAGCCGGTCTGGGCGAAAGTGTCGGCCTGATCGACCGTCAGTCGCAGCAGATAGCCAGGAGAGAGCAGCTTCTTGCGGATTTGATCATCGACTGCCAGGCGATCGATGAACCAATCAACGCTCAGGAATTCCTGAAATACCCTGACGAAGTTCCTGTAATCAGAATTACTACCAAAATCGATGTTTCGCCTGAATTCCAGATGAATATAGGCAATTCCCTGAAAATCAGTTGCTTTACCGGCGTAGGGATGAGTGAGTTGAAACAGGCGATACTTCAAAAGCTGCAGGCAGATCGTCCAGCCGGAATTCTGCTGGAATCGACTCTGGCTCGGGCCAGAGATTCGCTCGTCTCGGCTTCAGAAGCTCTCGTTCAAGCCTCTGACACCATCACCAATCAAGGTGGCGATGAACTTGTGGCGATGGATCTGCGGCTCGCTCTTGAATCGCTTGATCTCATCACTGGGCGAGATGTGACTGAAGAAATGCTCGACCGAATTTTTAGTCGATTCTGCATCGGAAAATAGTGGCAAATCATGTCACCTTACGCGTGTAATTCACCCGGCGGCCTCGCTGGAATGTCACGATATTCAGGTCAAGGGCGTTGATCTTGCCGTCGCCGTTCACATCGCCAACCCAATTGTAAGCCGCCAGAGGGTTAACATTCGTGGCACTCATGTTGCTGTTGATATACGTCAAATTCGATGCATTCTGGTATCGCCATGGAGGTGAT
>JBJTRR010000843.1:0-2188 GCA_046076185.1 bacterium
ACGGAAGGCATCAAAGCCGGTGATCTGGAAGGCCATATCCGACGAGTCAACATCGTGATACGAGCCATCGTTCAGAATCATCTTGACGCCAATGACCGGGAAGCCGGCAACCGGGCCCTTGTCAAGAGCACGACGGAAACCCTTTTCCACAGAGGGGATATATTCGTTCGGAATACGACCGCCCACGACCTTGTTTTCAAAGATAAAGGTGTCGCCGTCGCCTTCAATGTCCATCGGCACCATGGTGCCGACCACGTGGCCATACTGACCCGAACCACCGGTCTGCTTACGGTGCTTATAGTTGTAATCGGTCTGCTTGGTCGGTGTTTCGCGGTAGGCGACCTTCGGCATACCCACGACGCAGTCAACCTTGTATTCCCGCTTGATCCGCTCTACATAGATCTCAAGGTGCAGTTCACCCATGCCCGAAATGATCGTTTCGGCCGTTTCCGGGTCCTGGTGAACGCGGAATGTCGGGTCTTCGCGCATAAATCGGGAAAGAGCCTTGGAAAGCTTGTCGGCATCCTGCTGCTTGGCGGCGTGGATCGAAAGGTCGATCACGGGAGCGGCAGCAAAGATTGATTCCAGGGCGTAGTTGTAACCTTCCTGGCAATAGGTGTCACCCGTGGCGCAGTCCACACCCATGATGGCAACGATATCGCCGGCCGAGGCCGAATCAATATCTTCCTTCTTGTCAGAGTGAACACGCAGAATCCGGCTGACACGCTGCTTTTTCTTCAATCGGCTGTTGAAGTAAAATTCGCCCTTCTTCAGCGTGCCCTGATAGATACGGGTGTAGGTTAACTGGCCAAAAGGCTCTTCAACGAGCTTGAAGGCCATGGCCACCAGTGGCTTTTCCGGGTCAGGTGTGATATCGACTTCTTCCATGTCATTGTCGATATCCTTGGCCTTCACGTCCCGGTCAAGCGGGCTTGGCAGATAGGCGTTCACTGCGTCAAGAAGGGTTTGCACACCCTTATTTTTGTAGGCTGAGCCGACATAAACCGGGCAAATCTGGCTGGCAATCACGCCTTCACGAACCGTTTTGTGGATCAGGTCCACCGGCACTTCCTGCTCTTCCAGAAGAAGTTCCATGACTTCGTCAGAAAACAGCGAGATGGCTTCAAGCATGCCCTGGCGAGCCCGGGTGGATTCATCCAGCATTTCGGCAGGAATCTCTTCGCAGCGAACCGTATCGCCCTTTTCACCGTCAAAATAGACGGCCTGCATGTTGATCAGATCAATAATACCCTTGAAATTGGCTTCCGCACCGATTGGCAACTGCATCGGAACGGCATTCAGGCCAAGTTTGTCGCAGAGAGCCTTCACCACGTTCTTGGGGTTGGCCCCCGTGCGGTCCATCTTGTTGATGAATGCCAGACGTGGAACGTTGTAACGCTTCATTTGTCTGTCAACTGTAATGGACTGCGACTGAACGCCAGCAACGGCACACAGCACAAGAACCGCACCGTCAAGAACGCGAAGCGAGCGTTCCACTTCAACTGTAAAATCGACGTGGCCCGGCGTGTCAATCAGGTTGACCTTGTTGCCCTTCCACTCGACAGTTGTCGCGGCCGAGGTGATGGTGATGCCACGCTCTTTCTCAAGCTCCATGTGGTCCATCACAGCGCCGTCGCCGTCGCCTTTGACCTCATTGATCTTGTGAATCTTGCCCGAGTAGTACAGAATCCGCTCGGAAAGAGTGGTTTTGCCGGAATCGATGTGAGCCGAAATACCAATGTTACGGACGTTTCGCAGGGATTCCATCAATTGCGTGGACATGGAGCTTGTTGGGGCCTTTCACCCATCCTGAAAATCGGTACTGTGAAACCTGGAAACCAATTCGAAGCTGCGATACACCCAGCCTCAAATGACCTGTTGCCGACTCCAACAGATCACCACGCCAAAACACCCCATGCCTCAAATCTGAGGCAACTCACGGGCGAGGCGTGTTGAACACTTCCATTGATTTTCCGGGCTGAATTCATCACCCAACTGATTGATTCACAGTAGGTAAACTCCAACCCCATAAAGAGTATGTTACACAACTATCGGTGAATTGACAATGAAGTTTTCAGGTTTTCCCATTGCTTTGCACAAGCCTGCCCAAAAGAATCTTTAATCACCACCAAAACTTCATTTTTTACACCTGCGATTTTGAATTGATCACCACCAAGTGAATCAGCCG
>JBJTRR010000844.1:0-2759 GCA_046076185.1 bacterium
GTCATGATACTTTGCCTGCCCATGGTGCTTGCCGTGCCCGCATTTTTCAGCCAGAAGCTTCGAAGCGAGTGGGCCGAATCTTCTCGGGAATATACTTCGAACTGGTGGACAATCGCTTCAGCATGCCTGTTTGTGGGCACAGTGCTGCCCCAATTTTCGCGGGCAACGCTTCTGCCCATTGTCGCAGGCTGTTCAGTTATTGCCGGTCATGTCTGGGCCACAGCATGGCAAAGTCGGCAATTTGCCGCACTTGGCTTTGCGGGCAGGTGGCTCAGCGGCACAAGCGGATTGTTGGTTGTCGCAGCGTCGGCGGTGATCATTCCGTTTGGCGTGTATCTGAGTATCGCCATTCCTTATTACAGATGGACGAGTCTGGCCTGTCTTGTGCTGGCCATTGTCTCGGCCGGGTTTTACTTCTATGGAAACTATACCGGAAAATCACGACAGGTGATTATGTCGATTGTTTTGCTGGCGATCTGCATAAAAACGGCACATACTGCCATTTATGTTCCGGAATGGAACTACCGCCGTGGCCAGGGGCCGTGGGGCAGAGCTATTGGCCAGTGGGTGCCTGCCGGGTGGCCGATTTATACGCTTCATGGCTGGCCGACGGATCTGGCCTTTGCCACCGGGCACAATTTTCGACAGATCACTGCTCCACGATTCCTTCCTGGGCAGGATCGCTCGCCTGATGGCCGCCCGGTCTTCATTCTGCTGCATCCAGCCGATTTTGAACGGTGGCCTAAATCGGCGGCACCCATTCGAAAAGTCTTTGAATTTCAGGATCAGTCTGGATTTTCCTCGAAAATTCTGGCCAGGACGGGTGGTGAAAAACTCAATTGGCTGCAGTGGACGAGCAAGAAATACAATCCGCAGGCAGAATCCTCGAAAACCATTGAAGAACAGTCTGGCGAATAATGCAATCGGTGCATTCAATTTGCCTGAATGTCAGATTTTCAGAAAACGGTAGTAATTGAATTTCTGCTCGCGGCCGACCGGTGTGATATGAGTCACTGCCTTTGATTCGATCAATTGCAACTTGCCCTGCCATTTGATTTGCAATTCTGCAGGCGAATATCGAATGACATCAAGCCCGCTGCATCGGGCAGGGCCATCCTCGGCAAATGTAGCCATAATCACCTGCCCATGAGGCTTGAGCGATTGCATTAATAGCTTGAGATAAATGTGCTGATCTTCTTCATTTGTCAGGAAGTGGTAAACGGCTCTGTCGTGCCATAAGTCAAATCGCCCAAATTCGAGGTTTGCCTGAAGCAAATCGGCCTGAATCCAATTCACTTTGCCTGCGTCGGTTCCCAACCGATTCCGGCTTGCTGCCAAAGCGGAATCAGAAATATCAAGCACCGAAATATTATGGAAACCGGCAGAAAGCAGGTTATCAACCAGCACTGATGCACCGCCGCCCACATCGATAATCGCCTGGTCTCTGGTTATTCCTGACGCTTCAATAAGCAGCATCGAATCGATTGACCGGGGCTGAAACCAACTAACCTCGTTGTTGTTTTTGCTCTGATAAACCTGATCCCAATGATCGCGGCGATTCATGGCCCGGCCCCCCGTTCTGATTAGGAAATGGAAGAGTCTATTACATTATCAGTCGGTCGATATATCTGGAATGAATTTGTTGGAAAACGAATAAATTCTTACGGATTTTCAGTAAATTCTGGGTGCTGGATGGTTCGCGAGAACTATCTGATCTGTTATGATTAAAGAACCGTATCACAAATGCGGAACTCGCCGAAGCAGATTTCAGGCAAGCTGTGAAGATCAACCGCAATATGAAACGCACGATCGCCCTGATTGTTTTTCTGACAGCCATCCAGGCCGGTTACTGTGCCGTGCCGAAGAGCGGGATTGATTATAATCGCGACATTCGTCCGATACTTTCCAATCACTGTTTTGGCTGCCACGGGCTTGACGACCAGTCGCGAAAGGCCGGCCTGAGGCTTGATGTTCGTGAAGAGGCGATAAAAAAGCTGAAAAGTGATTCGCATGCCATTTTGCCAGGTCGTGCTGAAGAGAGCGAACTGGTGGCCCGGGTTGAGGCAGACGACGAGAGTCAGATGCCGCCTGCTTCATTTACAAAGCCGCTGACGGTATCACAGAAGGAATTGCTGCGGCGATGGATTGCCGAAGGAGCCCCTTATGCCGGCCACTGGGCATTTACGCCGCCGGTGCGGGTAGCGAAACTGCCGGAAGTCGGGCGGAAGAGCTGGCCGAGAAATTCCATAGACTATTTTGTGCTGGAGAAGATCGAGAATAATGGGCTTTCGCCCTCGCCGGAAGCGGACCGGAGCACCTGGCTGAGGCGAGTCACGCTGGATTTGACCGGGTTGCCTCCGACACCTGAAGAACTTAAGACTTTTCTGTCAGACCAATCGCCGGATGCTTATGAGAAATTGGTTGACCGGCTTTTTGAATCGCCGGGGCATGGTGAAAGGCTGGCTATGCAGTGGCTTGATTTGGCCCGATATGCCGACACGAATGGCTATAACAACGACGAAACACGCACGCTGTGGCCCTGGCGGGACTGGGTTATTTCGGCATTTGCGAGGAATATGCCCTATGACAGATTTATTACCGAACAGCTTGCCGGAGACCTGCTGCCTGATGCCACAGTGGCCCAGAAAGTGGCCACGGGATTTGTGCGGAATCATGTTCTGACAACAGAGGGTGGAATTATTGAAGCCGAATATCAGGCTGAGTATGTGGCAGTGGTATGAACCCGGTCAGCCACATAC
>JBJTRR010000845.1:0-3214 GCA_046076185.1 bacterium
GCAGACATGGGCTGTCCCGCATGAGCCGATAAGTCTTGAAGTAGTCAAGCCGAACCCGGCTGATTTGGCACACCCGACCGTGAAATTTTATGAGACGGCCGAGGACTGGGCCGACTTGCTTGAGGGGCGCAAGGAGATTCGCGAAAAGCGTGTATCGCTCCTGAAGCACCTGAAGCACCGCGAAGCGGCCCGATACCGAAAAATCCGCGAAGAGAAGAAAAAACGGCTGAAAAAGCCTGAAGACGACGAAAAACAGAAGGAATAAATGCAATTCGTTTAGCCGATTGCATTAATATTGAAATAAAACCCCCCTCGGGGAAGCTGGCAGTAAGGCTGGCTTTGCCCTGGGCGGTGGTGTGTTTATTGGTTTGGCGCATCATTCATGATAAAGAACAGGAAACCAAATCAATCGCCAGAAATTGCTTGGTCAGGGCTTGCCCTGCGATGGCTGGGGCAGGTTAAATTCCTTGTCAGACGTTGAAATCCTGACGGGCCCATTCAAATCTTTAACTATCTCACGAAATTGCCTTGGGCTGCTGATTTTCTGGCCATTTACAGCCGTAATCAGTTCGCCGATACGGATCAGGCCCATGTAAGGCGAATCGGCATTGACATGAGTCACAATCACGCCGTCGTTGTCAGACGGGATGTTTCGCAGAGTCGGCACTTCGTTCAGCGGGTTGCCCTGGATCATGACTGATGGATAATCAATCTCCAAGCCTCGCCATGGCAGGGGTTTACTGCTCGCAATCACTTCGCCGCCCACAGGGAATTTCGCAAGCCTGATCTGCGATTCTTTCAGTGGCCCTGGCTGATTTTCAATGAAAACGCTGCGGCGAAAGGTGATTTTGAGGGGCGTTTCAACGGGAAACGAGTTCACGGCCAGAACAAGCTGGTCGCCATCGCTCACCGCAATTTCACCAATTTTAATAATCTGGTCGCCCTGCACCAGTCCGGCCTTGGCTGCTGGAGTACCCGGCGAAACGCCCTGGATGATGTTACTTCCGTTGGGGGCAAGAGATACGCCCAGAAAGCCGTATTCCACTTCTTCGCCACGAATGAGCGTTGAAATGGCCCGCCGGCCCAGAATATCCATCGGAATGGCGTAACCGGCCTGGGCATCGAAGCCCTGAGGGTTGCCGCCTGTAGTGGTGATTCCCACAAGTTCGCCGCTCATGTTCACCACGGCCCCGCCCGACATCCCCAGATTCAGCTTGCTGTCAAGCTGAAGAAGAGTGGGCAGGTGGCGAAGCTGGCGTCCGGTTGTTGTGGTTTCGTCAATCGTCAAATCAAGCCTTCGGGCATTATTTGAAACGATGCCAAAGGCAGAAGATGGCTGGCCGTCAAGAGCTGCGTTGAACGGGTTGCCCAGGGCCACCACAAAGCTGCCGCGACGCAGTTTTTCAGCCTGACCGATTTTTACCGGATAAAGCTTAATCTTCAGGGTTTCGGCACTGGTGCGAGTGGGCACAAGCACGGCCAGGTCGCTGCGGGGGTCGGCCGCAATAATTTCTGCTTCGAACTGCAGTCGGCCGGCGGCCCGAACGGCGATGCGGTCGGCCCCCTGCACAGAGTGGAACGTGGTAAGAATTTCGTTGTTTTCGCCAATCACCACACCGGCGGCATAGTCGAACGACTGAAAATCCTCGAACTGGTTTGCTACAAAACCATTATTGAATCCGCCCACATTCTGATTTGGCTGCGGTTCAGCCACCACAAATTTGTTGCGAACGGCGTTGGTGGTTTTGGAATTTTCGCGATTCTTAATTCGGGAAACTGCCACGATCGACTTGCTTGTCGCATCAATGGCGTCGGCAACAGTCTCTTCAAGGGCGGCAGTAATCGCCTTGGAATCAAAACGCTGGGCTGGCAAAGGCTGCAGGGTGCAGGCAAAGATCAAAAAAAATATTGGGGGATGAATTATCCATTTCATGATCGGTTCCAGTCCCCTTCAGCCTGCGAGTGCGAATCCATCCCCGGAATAGTGTTTCTATTATCCCGAGGATGTTCAGGCTTTGCAATGGTCAGTGGTGGCCTGATGCATGGGCAAGGCCGTGGCTGGCTTCAGCAGCCTGAGCCACAGGCTTGGGCGTGGCGAAAATCGCCTTCAGGGCTTCGGCCACTTCCGGGTGCTTGAATGAATAGCCCAAATCAAGTGCCTTTCGCGGCAGAACCCGCTGGCCAGTGGCCACAACCTGGGCTACTTCGCCCAGCACCACATTCAGAACGGCATCGGGCGGGCCCATTGGGGCAAAAGGTCGTTTCAGCACTTTGGCCAGTGCCCGGGCAAAATCGACAAACCGCACGGGGTTCGGCGAGGTTCCGTTGATCGGCCCGGTGGCTGAAGTGTGGTCAAGGGCCATCAGGAATATGCCGACGATGTCGTCGATATGAATCCAGCTGAACCATTGCTGGCCCTTGGCTGGCGAAAGTTTGCCGCCACTGCCCACGGGGGCGGCACCGCCCGGCAGCCACTTGAATATAGGGGTCATGGCCCCAAGGGCACTTTCGCCCTTGGCCAGCACCACACCGGTGCGAACAACCGGCACCCGCACGCCCAGCTTGTCAAGACCTGTGGCGGCATCTTCCCACTCGCGGCAGACAACCGCCATGAAGTCGGTGCCTGAAGGCGATGCTTCCGTCAGTTCGGTGTCGTCCGTCCTCGGGCCATAAAACCCAATGGCCGAGCCCTGCACAAGCACTTTGGGCGGGTTCTTGCCGCGGGAAATGGCGCTGGCAATGTTCTGGGTGGAAAGCACGCGGCTGTCGCGAATCAGGGCTTTCACCGAAGGGTTCCAGCGCTGGGCGAAAAGGTTGTGCCCGGCGAGGTTAATCACGGCATCGCAGCCATCAAGGCCAAGTTCCCAGGCACCGGCCACGGTGGGGTCGCCCTGAATCACTTCAATGCCCCGCATGGCACGGTCGCGACGGATCTCGTCGGCCCGGCGAGAAAGAATCACCGGCTGGTCGCCACGGGCCAGAAGTCTCTGCATGATACCACGGCCGATCAGGCCGCTTCCGCCGGTAATGAAAACCTTCATGATTGGGGACTCCCGCGTAGGTACTCTGGGGCCAGCCTGGCCAAAAGCCATCAGCAATTCGACGACATTGAACCATCGTCGTTTTCGGATCAGTTTATCTATGTTTTGTATTCCGCTGGACTGTTATGTCAAGCATTTCCCATGGCAAGCCCTGAAAATTGCTGCAACATTTT
>JBJTRR010000846.1:0-2213 GCA_046076185.1 bacterium
ATCGGCCGCGGCCAGGGCCGCTCTTGTAAGCTGACCCAGCGAAGGCGGGCAATCGATCAGTATGTAATCGACCCGGCCCAGGTCTTCGCGAATCTGCTTCCTGAATTCGCCGGCCCGCTGCTTGTTAATATTGGAAAGGGCATCGGCATCTGTCAGGCTTTGCGAGCCCGGAAGCACGAATAGATTTTCATGATAGGTGCCTTCCACCTGCTCTGCCAGCCGCTTGCCCGAGAGCAAAGGGTGCTTCGCCACCGGCTTGACACCCAGGCCGCTGGTCGCATTGCACTGGGGGTCGATATCGATCACCAGCGACTTCCGGCCAGCCATGGCCAGCCCGGCAGCCACATTAATGGCTGTGGTGGTTTTGCCCACCCCGCCCTTCTGGTTTGATACCGCTATGACCCTGGCCACTTTTTCGATCCTTCGAAAAAAGAGTGCTCAAGCTATTCTCTACACCCGGCTTCCTGCCGGTTTTCAAGGGAATTTGCCCGTCCAAGCCAGGCTGGCAAAACCAGTCAAGCCAGATCAGACAATCCCTCTACCAATTAAAATCGGCAGAATACAACCAGAAAGTTCAGCCTGAATTTTACGAGGCTTTTCCAGATTGCCCGAAATGCTGCCCGCATTGGGCTTTCAGGCTGGCGAAAAATTACCTGACGAGAATCAGGCCCGTTTTGGGAAGGGTGGAACGAAGTGGGGCGTCGGGCTGAATATCAAGCGTGGTGATCAGCCCGCGATTCTGGCTGAAATCTGTGGGCGTGGTTGTCTCTTTCAAGCCTGGCATCGGCCTCGCCACATCGCTCATTCGCTTTTGAAGAGATTCGGACAGCTCGCTCATTTCAGCTTCGTTCACCAGGCTTTGGTCAAGCAGCAGGGGTGCCACGCCCGACCAGTTTTTCAGGTCTGGCAGGCTGGCCAGGGCACCCGTTGCCCCGCCGGTTTCAAGATTGCCAGCCAGGTGCCATCGCACGGCGGGGCTCACGAGCATTTCTACGCGTCCGCCAGCAAGTATCTTGCTGATCTCGGGGCCCAACTGCTGCACCTCGCGCTTCAGAACTCCCCTGCCCGCGTAAATATTTTTGCTGAGGCTGGAATTTGCTTTGAAATGATAATTGGTGATGGCCAGTGAAATCAGTGCGGGTAGAAGCAGATAGACTGTCAGATTCGCGAAAAGGCTTCGGCCAGTTTGCTTTTGCCGCGTCTCGGCTGCAATGAAATCAGCCAGCACCAGCCCGATCATACAATAAGACGCCATCAGGGCCGGCAACCACAGCCTTGCATAAGGATGATAAACCGGTGTGATGACAGACATGACCACCAACCAGACAAAAAGCAGCCGCTGGCCAATTTTTTCTGATTTCATCAATTCAGGCAGCTTAACCAGTGCTATCAGCCAGGAAGCATTCGGCACCAATATTAATGAAATAAGAATCGGTGAAAGTGCAAGCCAGTGGCCGGGCGACAAATTTTTCAACGTATTGATTTTATCTGTTTTTGATTCCTGCCGCTGAAATACAATCAGAACGAGTAATAATGCAATTGCCAGTGCGATTTTCAGTGGAAGATATTGTTCAAAAGCCCAGGCCTGCACCAGTTGCATTTTCAGGTTGGTGGGCCAGCTTGAAAGCGGTTTGACATAGCCTGAGTGATGATTCAGCAGCGACCGATAGCCACCATGATTTTCCACAAAATTGAGCCAGGGCAGGTAAACCAGAAATGCAATCAGTGCCCCGAAAATTCCAAATAAAATGCGTCGGCGAAATACGGCTGTCTCAGGCTTTTGCTTCACCACTGAACGAAAATAATCCAGCACGGCCGTCAGGGCAATGATCAGCCCTGTCAGGGCACCATTGTATTTTGTCAGTTGACAAAGACCCACGCACACACCCATCAGGCAGGCCTTTTTCAGTCCCGGTTTTTCCAGAAATTTCAGGCCGCTGATCATCGCCCATAGCCACAGGCAGGCCAGGGGCGTGTCAGTCAGGGCGGTGCGGCTGAAGGCGATCGGCATGCCTGAAAAAGCGACAAGTGTGGCAGCCACCAGGGCCGCTTTTTCGCCCGAGATTTGTCTGCAAAACAGGGCTGTCAGGAAAATGGCAAGCGTGCCGGTGATGATGCCCGGCATCATGGCGGCGAAGTCGGAAGGGCCGCCCAGCACAAACGAACATAGGCCGATCAGCACCGGTGTGACCGGCGGGCCATAGGGAATAACC
>JBJTRR010000847.1:0-5128 GCA_046076185.1 bacterium
ACAGAAAGTGCAGCCCCCGAAACAGCCCCGCATGATCGTGACCGAGTCTTTGATCATCTCAAAGGCCGGTATCTTCTCGGTGTACGAGGGATGCGGCCGACGAGTGTAGGGTGCCATAGATTCTGTCCATATCCTCCTGGCTGATCGGCAAACCCGGCGGATTGACCACCACCGCCTGCCGATCATGATATTGCACCAGCCGCCGGGCATTGAGAGGATTCGTCTCCTGATGAATGATTCGCGTTGCTTTGACAAACGACGACTTGTCAAGCTTCACCTCCTCAAACGAAGGCAGCTTAAGCGCATCTTCCGGCGGATTCTCTTTGGCACCCATGCAATAGGCCACTGATCGCATGTCGCGCAGGTCCTTCACCGTCTCCCCTGCCCTGAGACGGTTGGCAATTTCCAGAATCGGCTGCTCACCCATCCCAAAAACCACAAGATCCGCCTTGGAATCAAGCAGTATCGACTTCCGCACCGTGTCAGACCAGTAATCGTAATGGGCCAGCCGCCGAAGGCTGGCTTCCACGCCACCGGCAATCACCGGCACACCCGCAAAAGCCTCTCGCGCACGCTGGCAATAAACCAGTGTAGCCCGGTCAGGCCTCAGGCCAATGCGGCCGCCGGGGCTATAGGCATCGTCGTTACGCACCTTCTTGTTGGCCGTATAATGGTTGATCATGCTGTCCATATTGCCGGCAGAAATGGCAAAAAACAGCCTCGGCCGGCCAAATTCGCGCCAGGGTTCGGCCGACTTCCAGTCGGGCTGGGCCACTATCCCCACGCGATAACCCGCCAGTTCCAGCACCCGGCCCAAAATCCCCGCCGCAAAGGCAGGGTGGTCGATATAAGCATCGCCCGAAACAAACACAACGTCAACACCATCCCAGCCCCGATCCGCCATCTCCCGACGATTCATCGGCAAATGCGGCTTCCACGACGGCTCATCACCCAGAATCGGCATCAAAGTCGGCGATGTGTTCGGCTGCCTGGCCGATCGGTCGGAACAAGGAATTTTTAGGGTCGTTTCAGTCATTATTTGCCAGGCATTTTCCAGTTTTTTTGAGCTTACCATCGCATCGCATCTCTCATTATATTACGTTTTCGCGTTTTTTTCAGAGAATCCAACAAAAACAACTGAATTAACGACCGCCAACCCGCCAAAAGCACGAAGGCGGGTTGCCCCGCCCTCTGTTGCTCTTCAACATCTTGCCATCAAATCACTTATCGTCGTCATCGTCTTCGTCCTCTTCCTCAGATTCAACCGGGAAGACGAACGCTGCCCTGACCGGAGCCGGCATCGGCGATTTGGCCCCCTTAACCGACTTCCAGATGATTTCGTTGAACACAAGATCATCCGCCTGATCTTCTTTTTCCAGATTCAGCTTCAGCGACTTTTCCGCACCCCATGCCGTGCTGAGATTTCGTTCATTGATATCAACCTTCGGCGCCCGAAGAAGATAAGGCGTAAAATCGGGCGTCGCCGTGAAGCTGTTAAACATCGGCCTGGCCGCAGCGTCAAACTGGCTCATCGGGTCAAGCCCCAGAATCAGCTCCATCGTTCGAAGCATCGAACTGGTCGTGTACATCGTTGAATCAAGATGCCTGCGTTTCGTGTAAGGGCTCACCACCAAAGCGGTTGTACGATGCGCGTCAACATGGTCTGAACCATTCTGGGCATCATCTTCCACCACGAAAATCGCCAGGTTCTTCCAGAATCTCGACTTCGACAGCCCCTGCACCACCTTGCCCACAGCCAGGTCGTTATCGGCCACCATCGCCGTCGGTGTGGGTGCCCCCGGGCGTGTTCCCGACGTGTGATCGTTGCCAAGCCGCATCACAATCAGCCTCGGCATTTCGCCTTTGGCCTCAAATTCAGCCAGTTCCTCAAGAAACCGGTCGGCACGCTTAACATCTGAATAGGAAAGATCATAGCTTCGGTATTTCGGGTCGAAATGGCCCTTCAGGGCCGGGTATTTGGTCGTGGCCGGGTCGGCCGGTGTTGGCCCGTTTTCCACAAATTCGCCATAGCTCCGGTAGCTCACCCCCTTGGCCGCTGCCCTGTCCCAAAGATAGCCACCGGCAGGAGTTGCAATCGGGAATTTGGCTTCAGCCGGATACGGAATCCGGCGATCGCCCCGATAGGAAATCGGCCAGAGACGCTCGACAAAGTCTGTGGCATAAGCCCCCATCGTCCATTCATGGCCGTCGGCCGACACTTCGCTCTCAACATAAAAGTTGTCAAGCAGCACGAACTCCTCAACCAGCGCATGCAGGTTCGGCGTCACTTTCTCCGGAAAAATGCAAAGCTCCGGCTCGCCGTTGCCCTTCTTGATATCGCCGAAGACCTGGTCGTAAGTCCGATTCTCCTTCACAATATAAATACAGTGGGTGATTGGAGATGCGTCGCCCTGTCGGGCCGGTATCGGGTTCTTTTCGGCCAGGGCCTTCTCTCCCTCGCGCACGGCCAGCGGGTTCTGCCGGTCAACCGGGCTACAGGCGTAAACCGTTTTGGTCATTGCCGTTAGCTGGGCCGGTGTGGGCACAGGAATCGTCGAAAGCGTCCCCTGAAAAAGCTGCCCGATATAGTCGCGCAGCTTCCCTTCATAACCATCAACCGCTGCCAGCGGGTTCGGGCCTTCACGGTTCGGACGACTGGTTCCACCCTTCCCGTTGGTCACAAATAACGTCTTGCCATCCTTAGAGATACGGATATTCGTCGGATACCAGCCCACCGGAATAAACCCGAGCGGCTGGCTTTGGCCCGGCTTCGAAACATTAACCACGGCAACGTCGTTCGTATTGGCATTGGTCACAAAAAGCAGCGACTCATCCGGCGAAAGTGCCAGCGAATTCGGTGTCGAACCCGGCGGCGAATTCGGAGAAATGGCCGTGCCAATCGTCTCAAGTGCTTTGCCAGTATCGGTTTCAATCACGCTGACAGTGTTCCGGTTGGCATTCGCCACATAAAGCCGCTTGCCATCCTTTGAAAGCAACATTTCATTCGGATGTTCCTGCGTGTCATAAGTCGCTGTCTGCGCATATGTTGCCGTATCAATCACCGCCACCCTGGCAGCACCCCACAGCGAGACGTAAAGCCTTTGGCCCGTTGCGTCAAGCACAAGCCCATAGGGATAATCGTCGTCCTTCAGCCTGACTTCCCCTATGAATTTGCCACTTGCAATATCAAACTGGCCGATACTGTCGCCAAACACATGACTGGTGTAAAGTGTTTTGCCGTCGGGTGATACAGCAAGGCCGCCAATCGCACGCAGCTTCTTCCGAACCTCGCCAAACTCTGGTGCCGGCTCGGCCAGAAATTCCGCACGATCCGGAAAGTCAATCTCAACATGATGATTCAGCAGGCCCCCGGAATAATCAAAGCAGTGAATGCGATCATCAAATCCGCCACTCACAAACAGCTTTTTTCCATCGGGTGTAAATGCAATCCCTGAAAAGCTATACGGTATCGTCACCCGGCCCAGAATCCTGCTCGTCTTCTGGTCAATCGTCATCACTTCCTGATCGCCATAACCGGCATGAAGCACAGCCATCACCGGCTCAGTCGGATGCTGGGCAATCTGCACGGGCAAATCGCCAATCTTCAACTGGCTGCCCGCCGGCTTCAGCAGCCAACCGTTCGGCAACAAAACCCTGCCATCACGCTTCAGGCCCGGCCAGGTCGGCGGCAACAGATTTTCTGCGGCTTTTTTCGTCTCCTGCGCCAAACCCGCCAAAGGGTTTGCAAGCAGAATTCCCAGAGTGAAAACGACAATCGCTACTATGTGTCGGTTCATGTTGTTTCGTCGCAGGCATGGGTGAATCAGGGCTCGGTCGAAAATTCGCGAATCAATCGGAATCATAACAAAAAGCCTGACAGATTTTGATGAAATTTTCATGAGGAACTCAGGGCCACTCCGTTCTCTTTCGTATGAAATATCAGCCCGAAAATGGCAACTGGCTCGAAAAGCAGCAGCCTTAGCCGCCAATTTCGCGAAAAAGAACAGAAAATCAGCCTGATTTAGACTGCCGGTTTCGTTTCCGTAACTGGCGATTCACGCGTCAGCCTGTCGCGAAAATCAGTGACCGGTTTTTCAAAAAATCGGTAAATCAGATACGACACCGAAAAAATCAGAATCAATGAACCAGCCTTATAAATCAGTTTCCCGGCCACGCCCATCTGGCCGTATCCCAAAGGCTCCTGAAGCCCGAAATAAATGATGATATGACAAAGATAAATCGAGTAGGAAAGTGTCGCCGTCCATTCCACAACTATATCCAGGCCGGTTCCGCTGCGATGAAGGCGATAAATCGCCGGAATCATCAGAGAAAACCCCATCGGCATCAGTGAAAGGGCCACGGCATCAGCCTGAATTGAACGGCCATAGATCAAAATACCGGCCATGCTGATAACAATCCCGGCCGCAAGCAACCACTGACTTTTGTACCACCATTCCGGAAACCGGCTTTCTAAAAGGGCGATCAGCACGCCATACATAATGGCATCAAGGCGAAAGACCACCACCATCCGCAGGTCGTCAAAACCGGTGCCAAGGCTGAATTTCAAAAGGTTTGGCAGAACGATAAAACCGACAGCCGTCAGGCCAAGGGCTTTCACTCGGCCATTTTCGGTATTGCCAGTGATTTTAAGCATCAAAAACAGGCTGATGCTGGTCAGAAAATAAAACCACTCTTCAATACAGAGGCTCCAGGAATGGCTGAAATAGCCGGAAGGGTTAGGCCACGCAAAGTTCTGCAGAAACAGCGAATATCTTAAATAATCCAGCGCGTTTTTCTGAACTTCGGGCGATATGCGTTGCTCAATTCCCGAATAGATCAACAGGAAAAGGTAATAATTTGGAAGAGTTCTGAGAAACCGACGAATCAGGAATCGGCGAAGATCCCGCCGGCCGAAGCCTTTTTGTTTTTCAAGGCTTTTGATGAGGATGCCGCCGATCAGAAAGCCGCTGAGCACAAAAAACAGCTCGACACCGACATAACCCAGAAACTCCAGCCGGTTAAACATGTGCGAAGCCAGCACCAGCATAATGGCCAGTGCCCGCATGCAATCCAGGCCGTAGATACGCTTCGCTGACATGCCAGATCTTTCCCGATTTCGATGTATCAA
>JBJTRR010000848.1:0-4024 GCA_046076185.1 bacterium
CTATTTTAATCTGACCACAGCCGCTGGCCGTGGCAAGGTCGGCTATGAAAGTATCTTCCGTCTCGCCCGAGCGGGCTGAAACCACGGCGCTGAAACCTGCCGCCGCCGCTGTGGCGATCGCCTCAAGCGTTTCGGAAACCGTGCCGATCTGGTTAAGTTTAATTAATACCGAATTGGCTGATTGCATTTCAATCCCGCGGCGAATGCGTGTGACATTCGTCGTGAAGAAATCGTCGCCGACAAGCTGAACCTTGCTGCCAAGCCGTGATGTCAGCTTTTGCCAGCCTGGCCAGTCATCTTCGGCCAGGCCGTCTTCAATGGAGACAATCGGGTATTTTTCAACCAGCCGTTCCAAAAATGCAATCATGGCTTCGGCCGGTTGGGGCGTGCCGTCAAGCTCTTTGATTGAATAAAGGCTGGTTGACTGGTCGTAAAAATGCGATGAAGCCACATCAAGTGCAATGGAAACATCATTGCCGGGCTTTAATCCGGCTTTTTCTGTGGCTTCAACAATTCGCTGCAAGGCGGTTTCATTTGAATTTAAACTCGGGCCATAACCACCTTCATCGCCCACCAGGGCATGCGTTTCACCATACGAGGCCAGCACTTTAGCAAGGCTGCGATAGATTTTGACAATACGTTCCAGCGATTCCCTGTAGGAATGGCAGCCTTCCGGATAGATCAAAAAATCCTGAAATTCAAGGTTTCTGCCAGCATGCAGGCCGCCTGAAATCATATTGACCATGGGCAGGGGCAATTTCAGCTCGGCCCGGGGGTTTCTCTGTCGATTTAAATGAAAAAGATGTTCATATAATTCTATTTTCTGTGTTTTTGCTGCCAGCACAGCCGCCGCCATGCTTGTGGCCAGAATGGCATTGGCACCCAGCGAAGATTTATTTGGAGTGCCATCCGCATTGATCATGAATTCGTCGATTGAAGACTGTTCTACAGGGTCTTTGCCAGCCAGAAGAGGCGAAATGATGCGATTGACATTGGAAACCGCCTGCTGCACACCCAGGCCGCCATACCATGCCGGGTCGCCGTCGCGAAGTTCAACAGCCTCGTGCACGCCGGTGCTGGCCCCTGATGGTGCAATGGCACTGCCCGTGCAGCCACAGGCCGATTGCATTTCCACTTCAACAGTTGGGCGGCCGCGGCTGTCGAGCACTTCGCGGGCTTTGATTTGAGTGATCTGAGGCATATGGCTATCATTCCAGCGATTGCATTATTGTTGATTTCATTGAAATCATATCATAATTGCATATTTCATTAAACCAGCAATATTCATGATTCAGGGCCGTTTCATGCACTTTCTGCAGAAAAAGGAGTCATGCGGAAGTAGGAGTCAGGCACGCTCGCTGCGCTTCCGCGAGCCAGCCCCCTTTTTCAAGCCCTGTTCATGATTGACCCTGTAAACAGGAAAAGCAGGGCAAACCCCTGCTTTTCAAGAATGGCATGGCCACTGAATTGCAATAATTGTCAATCAACAAGCTTGCCCTGAACGGTGATTTCCACCGGCGGTTGCCCTGGCAGGTTGGTGTGAACCTTCAGGGTTCGGGTGATTTCACCCTTTTCCTGAAGCTTTGACGGAAGTACATTGACTGTCAGCACATGCAAAGGCTTGGCCTGGGTGTCGGCGATGACCAGTTCCACAGCTTCATCGGCACCTTCGACACCCGTCACTGCGAAAGGCTGCGAGCCCTTGAGCACAAAGCGGCCCTGGGAAGGCTTGTCGGATTTCGCTTGCAAATTACCCAGGCTGACGGACTTGGGCGTCACGGTCAGGGCACCCATCACCTGGCCGGTCATCAGCACGGGAATGGCCGGGTTGTTGGGGTCGTTGGTGTGAACAAAAAGGTCGTTGCGAATAACGCCTTCGGGGGCATCTTTCCGCAGAGTGACCTGAAGTTCATAGCTCACGCCGGTGGTGGTGCGGGCCAGTTCGACCAGCTTGGCGTCGATACCCTTGACATTGCTTGAAAGCTTGGTGGCACGCCAGGTTGGCACGCCGACACGGTCAATTTGAATGCTGCGTGCAACCTCTTGCCCGGTAACGCTATAGCCGAAGTCGATCGTGCCGGGGTTCAGCACAATGTCGCTTTGGATATCGGAGCTGACGGCCAGCCGCACTTCTGCCTGGCGGCCGGAGGTTGTCATCAGGGTAACGAAGAGGATTGTGGCTTTGTGGCCAACGAAATTGGTTGTGTCCATGCGGGCTTCAATGGTGGCCCGTTCACCTGGCTGGACAAGAGTCTTATCAGACGCGCCGCTTGTGCAACCACAAGACGGGCGGAGACTTACGATGTTGATTGGCTCGTTCAGGGTGTTGGTCATGTAGAAGGGGTAGCGAACGGTGGCGCCGCGGGCGACCGGGCCCCAGTTGTGGCTCAGCTCGCTGAACATCGGGTCGGCCCACGATTGGGCCATGGCCGAGCTGCCAGAAAGGGCCAGACAGAACGAACTGAAAGCCGCCAGGGTGAAAAGGCGACGCAACATGGGGAGATCCTCCGTGACCAATGCCTCAGGGCGAGTGCTGTGTAAGATGAATCAGCAAAAGCACTTGCCTTGCCATGGGCCCAGCCCCTGTGGGGCAAAGACATGGGAGTCCATGTCTTTTGTATCGAATATTCAGCGGGCGAATCTTGAGAAAAATTGCACGAAAACAGTGATTAAAATTAAGCAAAAAACGTGAGTTTTGTCGGCTGTTGAATTATAGTAACGGAACAAGGTGGCGATGCAAATTGCATTTTGATTCTGCTAAGTGAATGGGCGGGTGATTGCCATGAATCGTCGCGATTTCATGAAATTGATGAGTGTATCGGCCGTTTCTGGCATTGGCCGCGTGATTGCTGACGAGGCTTTAAAGTCAGGCAAATTTCCGCCGACCAGGCAGATTACGCGGGGGCCGAAATATCACTGGTTTGGTTATTACGACAAATTGCAATTTTCAACTGATCATAAACTGGTGCTTTGTAATCAGGTTTCCTTTGAGAATCGCACGCCGGGGCCCGACGACGAGATTGCCGTTGGCATGATTGACATTGGTCATGGCGACAAGTGGGTAGAGCTTGGCACGTCGCGGGCGTGGAACTGGCAGCAGGGTTGCATGCTGCAGTGGGTGCCGGGCAGCGACAGGGAAGTGATCTGGAATGACCGCGAGGGCGATCATTACGTCTGTCATATTCTGGATGTTCATTCCGGAAAGAAGCGAACGATTCCGCACCCGGTTTATGCCTTAAGCCCTGATGGTTCGTGGGCGATTGCGCCAAGTTTCAGCCGGCTGGCCGACATGCGGCCTGGCTATGGCTATGCGGGTGTGCCCGACCGTTTTACAGATGAACTGGCCCCGAAAGAGGTCGGGATTTTCCGGATTGATTTAAAATCAGGCGAGCAGAAGCTGCTGATTTCTCTGGCTGATGTGGTGGCCCGGTTTCCGTTTCAATCGAAGGACCCGAAGCGCGACAAGCACTGGTTTAACCACTTGCTGGTGAATCAGGATGGTTCGCGGTTTGTCTTTCTGCATCGCTGGCGGCCGCCAGAAACCGGGCATTTAACGCACATGATTTCATCAAGTGCTGATGGTAAAGATTTTCGTGTATTGATTGGTTCAGGGGCGGTTTCGCATTTTATCTGGCGCGACCCCAAGGCGATTCTGGCTTATGCCAAGCCTAAGGAGGGCTTGGACTGGGGCTTTTTTGTGTTTCAGGATACGCCGGAATTGCAATATGAGGAAATTGGCAAGGGAATTTTGACAAGTGACGGACACTGCACCTATCTGCCGGGCAATCGGTGGGTATTAAATGATACGTATCGAGACAAGAACAAGATTCAGCACCCGCATTTGTTTGATACGAAGACTTCAAAACGTGTGGAGCTGGGCGAGATGTTTCTGCCGGACCCTTACCTGACCGGGAGCCGGTTTAATGAGTGGCGGGTTGACCTTCATCCGCGATTCAGCCGGGATGGGCGGTTGGTCACGATTGACTCGCCCTATACCGGGCAGGGGCGGCAACTTCACCTTATT
>JBJTRR010000849.1:0-2657 GCA_046076185.1 bacterium
TCTTCCTGAATCAAAAAACAATCAGGATATTTTCGATATTTGTACAACTGTCAGAAAAAAAGTCGTTTCAACATTCGACCTTATTTTTGAATCAGAAGCCATCGACAAAAATAACCCCCTTGAAAAAGACGAAATTTTCAGAGACTGGCTCGGTATTTTCAGCCGATTCAATGAATCGCTTTTCAGCGCCCTGACAGCCGCACTCATCACTAGTTCAATATCCGACTCAATTGCATCCTTCTCAGCAACAAATTCGATGCAAATGGCTCTGAATCTGCCAACCAGCCTTGAAGATATCACTTCAGAAGAATTGGGATATCTGCTTGCCTATCGCATCAATATGCCCCTGGTCGAATGGATTGACAGTAAAAAACTCGTCGATCTGATCCCTAAAAACAGTCCATTTGCGGCTAAATATCAATTTTCAAATCTCAGAAATCTCTCGCTGGAAGTCCTGCTTGACCCGTCTCCCGAGGAACGCAATGCCCTTGCCGCAATACCAGTGGTTGAACTGCTGAGCCTGATCAAAAAACACTCAAGAAAACTGGCCAGCAAGAAGGATCTTCCAATTCCTTCCACCATCTACGCCCTTTTTTATTCACTGACTTCAGTCATTGCGTTGGATCGTTACAAGTCAAAAATTTACAGCATTTCAGACAAGGAACTACGGAAAAATCTATCCTGGCACATCCAGCGCGATTGGATGGACGACAGAGTGAAAAAATACTTTCTGCAGTTTCTGGGCAAAATTTAAGCCCGGCCGGTCAATCACCGGGCTATCTCATCGCCGGAACCCTGAATTCAAAGCATCGCCAACGCTTTTGCGTCAACCCAAGCCGTGCGTGTCGTTCACGCCGGTCAGGCAGCTTCCAGCACGGCCGCAGCCGGTTCAAGCCTGCCTGGCGTGGCCGGGGCCTGGCTCCTGACAGTTTCGCCCAGCAGTTCGGCCACAATTCTGCCCCATTTCTGGCAGCATTGCTGGCTTTCAAATGTTCGCAGAAAAGCCCTTCGGCCATTGGTGCCCCAAAGCGATGCCCTCTGCGGGTTATCAGCCATGATCTGGATCGCCTTCACCAGTCCGGCCACATCGCCTGTGCGAATGGTCTGGCCACAGTCACTTTCCCTGATGGTGTCGGCTGATTCACAGAATTCCGGGCCCACAAACAGTGTCGGACGCCCTGAGGCCATCGCTCCGTAAAGCTTGCCGGGCACCACTATGCCTGTCATGGCGTCGCGCATGGTGATCAGGTGCGCATCAGCCACTGAAAGCGACAAATGCAGCGATTCACGCGGGAAATAATCCATAAACCTGACATTCGTCAAGTTTCTGGCCTTTACTGCCTCTTTCACCTGCCCCAGCCGCGGCCCGTCGCCCACAAAGAGAAATGTGATATCGCGGCGAAATTCCAGCGTTTGCGCAGCGGCGATCACCTCTTCAAACTGGTGCGCCAGGCCCAGATTGCCGGAATACATCACCACAAACTGCTCTTCCAGGCCCAGCTCCTCGCGCAGCGTATGCCCGGCACGATCACGCGGAAAAATCTCGTCGCGGCGGCTCCACACCGGCACTTCACGCATGCGTTCCGGCCGAACGCCCTTGGCTATGATCCGGTCGCCCATATAGGGCCCCAGCACCACCACCCGGTCGGCCCATCGATAAATCGTATTGCTGATTTTCTGCAGCGATCTGGCCAGCAGGTTTTTCTCGGTCATCCGCCCCAGACCAATGCTTGCATCTGGGTGCAGATCCATGCTCCAGAAAATGTGCCGGCTGCCCCGAAACAGCTTCAGCAGTGTGCCCACCAACCCGATCAGGGGCGGCGTCGTCAGCGTGACAACCAAGTCAAAATGCTGCATGAAAAGGGCCTTGCGCGTGGCCTGAACATAATAGCTCAGGTAGTCGCACATGCGGTGCAGCGTCGTCTTTCGGCCCAGGGCCGACACCTTCACACGGTGAATATGCACGCCATTGTGCACTTCATAAGCGGGCAGCCTGGCCACGCCGGTTTTATACTGGCCCAGGCCACACAGCACATGGCATTCATAGCCCTGTGCGGCCAGGCTTTCCGCCAGGTCGGCCAGGTGTTGTGCCGTCGAGGCATGATCCGGCCAGTAATACTGGTTGACAAAAAGTATCCGTTTCGGGCGGCTGCCGGGCTGTTGCCCGGCTTTGGGCGGCAAGTTGTGTGCAGAATCAATTCGAGTCGTGTGACCATCTGCCATGCGGCGGGTCAGCTTCCTTGCCACGGTCGCCAGTCGTCGTTTTGATGCACTTACCATTTCGCGTCAGCCTCCGCCTTGTTGGCCCGATACCACGAAACCGTCTTCTCAAGGCCGGCCCGCAGCGTTGTCGGCGGCGACCAGCCCCCCAGTGCCGCCTTCATGCGGGTCACGTCAAGCACCTTGCGCATGGCACCATCGGGCTTGTCGGCATTCCAGTTCAGGTGGCCCTTATATCCGGTCACGTCGTTAAGCGTCTCAACCAGCTCGCGAATGGTCGTGCCCACGCCCGTGCCAATGTTCAGCGGCGTCTCGGTGCTGGTGTATTTCTCACCGGCCAGCACAATGGCGTCAGCACAGTCTTCCACATAAATAAATTCGCGAACAGGTTTGCCTGTGCCCCACACTTCAATTTCAGGCTTGTTGTCAAGGTCGGC
>JBJTRR010000850.1:0-1681 GCA_046076185.1 bacterium
CCCCGTCTTCGGGCATCCTGCGATACCAAAAATCTTGACTATCTCCAGATCGTTTTTACCTTTAACGATTACTGAGATATCATGATTCATGGGTTCAGACGATTGCTGAATTCTGTCAGCAATTTGCGTGACTCTGTTAGCTCGAGTTGGTAGATTAATGTACATATCCATCACATCCCATGATTTTCAGGGTCCCGGTCCTGCCTGATACAGGTGAAGCTTATGACCAAGCCACTTCAGTTACTTCTTTCCGCCTTTCATACCTTACGCTTCAGCTTACTGATTGGTTTGCTGTTTTTTTCAATCAGCGCATCAGGTTTAAAAGCCGCTGATGCCAATGGCCTGGCTGGTTTAGATACGCAGATGAAACTGGCCGGTGACGCCGCTGCCGACTGGCAAAAGATGCTGGCCAGTGCCCCTGACGAATATCGGGCATCGCTGACTTTCCTTCTGGAAAACATGCCTGAGCAAGATCTTAAGTCACTCAAGCCTGAGTTTGTTCTGAAGAATGTCAGGCTGGCTCACGAGGCTCGCAAGGCCACACCCTGGGCGGCTGCTGTGCCTTTGGAACTCTTTCACGAGCAGGTCTTGCCCTATGCCTCAATCAACGAGCGGCGAGACGACTGGCGGGAAGATTTCATGAAACGCTTTCTGCCAATGGTGAAAGAACTTAAGTCAGCCGAAGAGGCGGTGGCGAAGCTCAATATTGAAGTCTTTAAGACTTTCGACGTGAAATATCATGCCACCAAGCGGCCGAAGCCTGACCAGAGTCCTTACGAATCGATCGAGGCCAAGTTCGCAAGCTGCACAGGGTTATCGATACTTTTGATCGACGCCTGCCGGGCCGTTGGCATCCCCGCCCGGTTTGTCGGCACCCCAAGCTGGACAACCGTTCGCGGCAATCATAGCTGGGTTGAGGTCTTTACCAACCAGTGGCGATTTGTGGGTGCCTGCGAACCTTCCCGGCTCGATGAAACGTGGTTCCTGGGCAATGCTGCCAAGGCCGACGAAACCAATCCGCTGAATCGTATTTATGCCACGAGCTATCTCAAGACGTCCACGAACTTTCCGCTGATCTGGAACAGGGGCGTGAAATGGGTGCCTGCTGAAGACGTGACGCGCTGGTACACCAAACGCCGAACCCTGAAAGTGGCCGGAAATGCTGCCAACAGCCTGCAAACGCTGCAAATTCGGCTTGATGGCCGCCTTGTGGCGACAGGCCGCCTTGAGAAGGCCGCTGAATTTGACCTTGCCGGCGGTCGGTCGTATGACTGGCAACTGGTGGATGCCTCGGGGAAAGTTTCCAAATCAGGCAAGCTGGAACTGCCCGACAGCAATTTTGAGTTGAAAATCGACTGATATATCACCAACCATGCCAAAGAAAATGAACATGAAACCACGGCATAAGACTTTAACCAGCATGATATTGTGTTACCTGTTAGCCGCTTTTGCGGTCGTGCAGTCTTTTCCGCTGGCGAATGCGGCAGTTATGGCGAAATCGACATCCGCCGTGGCCCAGTTTGAAGCGGCGCTGAACGATACGAAAAAGCCATCCGAGCTTAAACTACCCGAAGAACTGGCACAAACCCCGCTGACAAAAGCGGATGCTGCCAAGGCTGCTGCTCTGCTCTGGAAGAAACATTCCGAAGCCGTAAAACCCGAGCGTGAGGCGGAACTTAAG
>JBJTRR010000851.1:0-1097 GCA_046076185.1 bacterium
AAAAGCCGGACTTCAGGTGCCGCCGCACGCCAGGCCCCAAGAATGGCCAGAAGAATCGTTTCGGAAGCAGCCGGCTTTCCGGCAGGCTCCACAATAGATCTTGATTTTATCGCCCACAGCGAAGGCACAGTCGTTGTTACACAGACCCAGAAATTTCTTGATAAAGTGGCCCCGGAACGATTCAGCACGAGCTATAAACGCATGAGCCTGCTTGATCCGCATGCGGCGAATCCGTCGGCACCCGGCAATGGCGAAAGCACCGCCGGAGGGCTGAAAGGCTGGCTGACAAAGCGTTTGATCTCGTGGTATAAGGGGAACGCTCGCGACCCACTCGTTCAGATTCCAGATTCAGTGAATGAGGCGGATGTCTATTATCAGCGCACTCCTGTTTCGATAAATCCTGTAAACGGTGGTCTTTATAATCTGCTCGGCCAGGTTCCGGTGATAGGTTCAGCACGTTATATTCAGCTCAATAGCCCTGGGATTTCTCATTCTGGCGGTGGAGGGGTTTATACTTGGTTTTATTTTAATGCTCTGCCGGCTTTTGCCACGGGTGATCAGCCTAAAAATCCAAGTGTATTGAAGGCGGATTCAGTCTCAATTCATTCCGGTGGCTGGAACGAAAACAAGTTATACACAGCCGATACCAGTCCGATATGGTCTGGAATGACTTCGCCCGGGGCAACGGTCAGGCTTTATGCCACACCTGTTCAGCGTAAGGCTGACGATTCCCGACCGATGGCCGAGACAACCGCCAACTCTAGTGGCCATTGGCAGTTAACGCCTGAAAGTCCTCTTCGTCCAGGGTTATACAGGGTCTTTGCAAGGGCGTTCATCGATGTTGGGCTGCCTCGGCCTAATATGAAGCTCATGCCAACAATCCGGCTGGGTCGGTTGCAGGTTCCATCGGCCGGTCAGCTCAAAAATGTCCGATTGGCGCACCTGTCAGCACCTTTGCCGATGCCGGACTCCCTCAACACGGATGGCCTTGGCCTGAAACTGACTAATCAAATTCAGACGTTCCAATTTAAAAAGTCGAGATGATGTGTTTAGGATATGGCAAAGATCAACTTCCCCAATGCCGAGTTTTCGATAAA
>JBJTRR010000852.1:0-9999 GCA_046076185.1 bacterium
GCACAGGCACCCACCGCCACCACCAGCCGGGGCTCAGGCAGGGCCAGATAGGTTTTTTCAAGTGCCACCCGCATATTTTCAGGTATCGGGCCTGTGACAAGCAGCATGTCGGCATGGCGGGGTGAAGCCACCACGTTCAGGCCGAAGCGGGAAAGGTCAAAAACAATGTTTGATGCCGCATTGAGTTCATCCTTGCAGCCGCCGCAGTCGCCCGCCGAAACCTGGCGAATTCGCAGCGAACGACCAAATATTTTCAGCATCTGGTCGTTCAGCTGCCTGACGATCGGGGCCTCATCGCCATGAATCACAAGCGATTCGCGGCTTGAACCAGCCATTCGAAAATCGTTGGAAAGCTTGAACCGCCCTTCCGGGCATCCTGTCACGCAGTCGGAACAGAAGACACACCGGCCGAGGTCAAGCGAAACGCTGCCATTAACCTTAATGGCATTTGTCGGGCATGCACTGATACATTCCCGGCAGCCCTCAGGGCACTCGCCGCCGGCAATCACAGGCCGGCCGTAAAACGTGCCGGGCATTTCCAGGTTCTCTTCCGGATACGAAAGAGTGCGATAGCCCTGCGATGCCCGCATTTTTATCCATGAGATCATGATCAGTTACCTCTGTGTTCTCAGCTCTGTCTTATCAAAGATCATGACCGTTATAGGCCAGGTTGCACGACTTGTTACACACGGGGAAGTCGCTGATGGCATTGCCCCTGTTGGCCAGTTGCATGGCATTCCAGTTCTGGAATGATGGGTCCTGACTCTTATAGCGTGCAATTGTTCCGTCCGTATTCAGCACAAGTGTCTGCACCACCTGCCCCCGCCAGCCTTCCACCATGCTCACGCAGAAATCACCGGCCGTTGCAGCCATTTTGACGGGCGTCATAATCGGCGACTTGTGGCCGGGCAGCGATTCAAGCATCTGCACAATCTTGGCCAGAGAAAGCTCGATCTCCTGCTTGCGGATCATCGCCCTGTCAAGCACCGAGCCCTCTTTGCCCGCCACCACGGCCGGTCGGTCGTGTCGCCAATAGCCTGTGGGGTGATCCGTCCTGACATCAATGGAAACGCCGCACGACCGCGCCACTGGCCCGACAAAACCAAAGGCCACGGCATTTTCGCGGCTGACACAGGCGCTCTGGTCATAGCGTGTCAGCACGGAAAGGCTGCCGAACATCTGGTCCAGGCATTCCTGAATTTCAGTTCGTGCATTAATGAACCGCTTCAGCAGCCGTTCATAAACTTCAGGTGCAAGGTCTCGCTTCACGCCGCCGGGCCGCACATAATATCGCCCCTGACGGTTGCCCCCCATGTCCATCGCCGTATTGAGAAATTCACCGCGAAGTCGGCCGAAATAGGCTGTGGTGGGCCAATAGGCCACGTCGCCGGCCAGGGCCCCCAGGTCGCCCACATGATAAGCCATTCGCTCATTTTCCAGGGCGATGGCACGCAAAAGCTCGGCCCGGTCGCTGGCGCCCGCACCGGCCAGCGCCTCAACCGCCTGCGAAAATGCCGTGGCATAGCCAATGGATGTGTCGCCGGCTATGGATTCAGCGATAATCGGCATGCGGGCCGGCGATGCTTTTTCAAGCAGTTCTTCGGCGCCGCGATGCTCAAAACCAAGCATAATCTCAAGATGCTCGATCTGCTCGCCCACGCACGAAAAGCGAAAATAGCCGGGCCCGATAATTCCAGCATGAACCGGGCCCACGCCCACTTCATGCACGGCATCGCCGGCCAGCTTCCAGAACGGATAGTGCCGCCCGATATTGTTTTCAGGCACTTCACCCAGCGTTCTGGGGGGTTTCAGCTCGGCCTTTTTCACCGGATGCCGCACCGGCTTCAGCCACGGGTGCCCCTCAGGCTGAATGCCAAACTGCTCAAAGACTTCGCGCTCGGCACGGTCTGCAGCGGGCACACTGGCCGCAATGCTGGGATAACTGCCGCCCTCGGCAATATCAGCCGTGAGAATGCCAAGGCTGTGGCCGGCATCGTCTGCAAGCACGCTGTAAAGCCTGATTTTGCCTGATTCCGCCAGTCGCTGGCCAAACCACTGCACTAGCCGGGCACCGGCGGCAATGTTCCTGGCCGATTTTTCAACCAGCTCGGCCGGCGATGTGCGAGGCAGATCTTTCTGCCACAGCGGTTCGGCGTTTTTGAAGGTCAGAAAGTCCTGAAGCATTGACTGGAAACTCCATTGAATCGTTTATGGGGGCGAAGGCTGCCAATCAGTCGCGAAGCTGGCTCAGTTCCGATGTATCCAGATGCTCAAAGGCCTGGCTGATGTGAAACAGCACAATTCCCATCACAAAAACACCCACGAACACGTCAAGCAGAATGCCCAGCTCGACAATCACCGGCGTTTCGCGAATGAGGGCCAGGCCGAAGAGATAAATGCCGTTTTCAATCGTCAGATAGCCAATCACCTGCAGCATGGCCTGGGTGCGAATCACCAGCATGAACAGGCCAAGCATGATTGTCGCCATGGCCGTGGGCACCAGCAGGTCGGAAAAATGCGGGATCGACTTCGGCAGAGGCAGATTCAGCCCCAGCGCAAATGAAAGGCAAATCAGCACCGATGCCAGAAACAGAGTCATGCCCGGCTCAAGAATCGACTTCAGCTTGGTCGATGCCGGTGCCAGCCTGACCGACCAGAGCAGCACTTTCGGGATGACCATGCCACGCACCAGAAGAATGGCCAGACTCATGGAGATGATATGAAATTCAAGCTCGCCGTCTGTCAGCAGCACGGGCATCAAGCCCAGCAGCGTTGCCTGCACGGCATTCAGCCAGACGGCCGACTTGAGCTTGCGTGTGGCAACCTGAAGCAGGTCGAGGATCAATACGGCGACCAGCAGAATATCGATCGCCTCATGCAGAAATACGCCTTGCAGGTCTTCGTTCATGTGGGCAACCCCTGAAATTCGCCAAGTTCCACCAGCATGACCACCACGCTTAACGCGGCCAGAACCAGTGCCGCCAGCAACACACCCGGTATCTGCTTCATTCGCATGCGGGCCATGCCCACTTCCACCATCACCACAAAACCGCACAGCACGGCCGCTTTCAGCACAGCCATCACCAGGTTCAGAACCGTGTTGTCAAAATGATGAGGAATCAGAATGCGCCCCAGCAGCATGACAAACAAAGTCAGCTTCATGCTGGCGCCATATTCCATCAAGGCCAGATCCGGGCCGCTGTGGTCCAGAATCATCACCTCATGAATCATCGTCAGTTCCAGGTGCGTGGTCGGGTCGTCAAAGGGCACCCGGGCATTCTCAAGCAGAATCAGCACGAACAGGGCGAATGAAAGTGGCAACAGGGCCGGCCCGTAATGCACCCAGGTAATCAGGTCCATCTGGGCCAGTGCGCCGGTCATAGACCATTCCATGCCGAATGTGTTCGGGTCAGCATGCCCCAGCAGCCCCAGGCTGATGAGAATCAAGAACATGGTGGGCTCGGCCAGCGAGGCAAAAGTAATTTCACGGCTGGCACCCATGCCTTCAAAAGCACTGCCCGTATCAAGCGCCGCCAGCACAATGGCCAGCCGGCTGATGGCCAGAACATAGGCAAAAACAATCAGGTCGCCCGAAAAATGAATCGGTGCCGGCATGCCACCCAAAGGCATGAGAAGGCCCGCCAGAATCAGCGACGAGACCACCAGGATCGGCCCAAGCCGAAAAACGCTGCTGGTGGCGGTGCTGTAAACCACACCCTTGCGAACCAGTCTGCCCAGGTCGTAATAGGGTTGCAGAAGTGGCGGCCCCTTGCGGCCCGCGGCCTTTGCCTTAAGTTTGAGCACCAGGCCCGAGAAAAACGGCGGCAGAATCAGCAGCAGGGCAAGCTGCGCCGCTGTGTGAACTAACCAGAGATACCACAATCGTGTTTCCATTTTCGTATTGATCTCTCGTGGTTTCTCAAAGCAGAATCAGCCAGATCAGCATGCCAATCAGCGTGAATGCCATCAGGCCAAGGTAGAGCTGGATCGACCCTGCCTGAATCCATCGCAACCGGCCCAGCCATAAGCCAACGCGTTGAAACAGAGGGTCGTAAATGCGGTGCACAAGCCCATCGGCCGCTTCCACCCGCACACGCGACTCTGGCGGAAATGGCTCGATAATCGCCGGTCGATGAATTCGCACCAGTGTCAGCTTGCTCACAAACGGCAGCAGGGGTTCGAAATACGACAGCCCGGAATATTGCCCGCGGGCAAAGTTATCGGTATAGCCAAAGCCACAGTCCCACGTCGGCCCGCGATGGATTGATGTCGCGGCCAGCCGGGTATCGCGCCATCGCTTCAGGCCAAGTGAAATCACCACCAGCAGAACGCCGACCAGCGTCATATAGCTCATCAGCTCTGTGGCCGCACTGAAGGCTTTGCGCCCTTCCTCAATATCGCCGCCCAGCATTGATATCAGCCTGCTGGCTGGCAGCCAGGCAAGGTTCAGGCCAAGCACCGGCAGAATTCCCAGGGCAAGAAGAGCCAGGGCACCATAGTTAAGCACCACTTTCCCGCGGTATCCTAAGTGATCCTCATTGCAGGATTCTGATTGGTGGGACCTGGCGTTGCCCATAAAACCGAGCCCCCACAGCCCAGTAAAACAGACAGCCGCCAGGCCCCCCACCATCCCCATCGCAGCCACAGTCAGTATCGCAAGATCCCGGCCAACTGCGCCGAGCGACATCACGCTCAGGAAAAGCCCGTTATATATCAACAGCTCGCTGCAGAAGGCATTCAGCGGAATCATCGCCGCCAGCGACATCGCCCCCAGCCCAAAGGCCCGGCCCGTCACCGGCATGCGCTTCAGCAGCCCGCCCAGACGTGCCAGGTCGTCAGTGCCCGTGGCACTGGCCACCGAGGCCGTCGCCAGAAAGAGCAGGCTCTTGGCAAGCATGTGGTTAATCATGTGAAACCATGCCCCGGCAAAGCCAAAGGCCGCCACCACCCAGGCATCGCGGGCCACACCCCAGAAACCAAGCCCGAAGCCAACCAGAATGATCCCCACATTCTCAACGCTTGAGTAACCCAGCACCACCTTGATGCGGGCACTTGTCAAAGCCCCGCCCAGCCCCAGCAGCGCCGAAAGCAGCCCCAGCAGCATCAGCACCGTGCCAAGCCAGGCAATCTGGCTGTTGCTCATTTCATGAATAAGCTGCACCAGCGTGCGAATCATCAGGTAAAGGCTTACCTTGGCCATCATGCCTGACGATGCCCCGCCAAACCACGCCGGCGCATTACGATAAACCGTCTTCACCCAGCCATGCAGGGGTGCCACGCCCGCTTTTGTGCCAAACCCGGCAATCGTCAGGGCCACATAGGCCCAGATCCAGCTTGACCCCTTCAGCCCTGTCACCGGTTGATCCCACAGCAGCGCCTTGCCTTGTGAAATCGCAGCCTGGTCGCCACCGGCCAGCACCAGCAGCGGCAGCAGGATCAGCAGAAACAGCGTGCCAATATGAGCTGAAATCAGATAGGCCCACAGGCCATGCCCGTCATACTGATCTTCAGGCAGGCCTCGGCCCCTCTGCATGATAAGCCCGGCCAGGGCCATCACTTCCCACGCCATCAGAAAAAGAATCATGTCCCGGGCAGCCAGGCACATGCCAAGGGCAGGAATGAGAATGAGAAAAGCCACAGTATCCCAGGGCTCATCGTCGCCCCAGGGTTTCGCTAAGAGTGTTGCCCCGCCAACGATGTGAATCATCGAAATGAGCAAAGCTTCAGGCTGCCCGATTCGTATTTCCACGCCCCCAATCGGCAGATTCCAGGCGGCATACACGCTTTGCGTGCCGCCGGTTATCAGTATTCCCGATGAGCCGATCAGGCCGAGCATCACACCAGCCAGGCCAACAATCCAAACCGATTGTCGGAGCCTGGCGTATTCTGGCCACCAGGTTCCACCCACTGCCGTGACTATTGCCGCGGCCAGCATCAAAAACCATCCAGCAAGCAGCAGGGTCATCATCTCGCAACCTCGCCTGGTGATTCAGGTCACCTTGTGCAATGGTATCAGCGTTAAATCACGATACCTTGAGCAGAATTTTTACAATTTCCAGATACATTGGTATGCCGACTGTGACCATGAATGTAAATGTCAGGCCCAGCGATGCCGCCAGAGGCAGTGTCGGGCTGGCTTCCGGTATCGCCATCCGTTGAACCGCAGGAACTGCAATCAGGCTTGATGAACCGCAAAGCACCATAAATAGTACATATGTACCAATCTCAAGCGGATATCCGGTTGTCATTGAAAACAGATATGCCATCAGAAACCCGAACATGGCAAAGATATTCGGCCCTGCCAGCGCGAAGAAAATAAAGCCAGGGCCTGCCACTTTCAGGTCTTTGGCCCGCCTGCAGGCTGTTGTGCCCATCTCCATCAGAAACAGGCAAAGCATCGCCTGAAACTGAAAATTGAAGAGGTGGTCAACCTGCTCGGTTGCCTTGACACCTTTTAGACTTGCAAGCAGGCCAATCACGACACCAGCAAAAAGCAGGAATGTGCCAGGATTCAGAAAGACTTCATGCAGAAGATGGCCGTCAATCATCTTCTTCTTGACTCGCATCTGAAGGTTTTTGTCCTCGGCAACCAGCGATGTATCCATGGCTGGTATGTCAACACTTGCGGGTGCTTCCGGGCTGACATAATCCAGCTCACCTGGTGTATTGCCATTAGCATCCATCCCGTTTTTTCGCAGATTTGCAACCAGAATCAGGGCTAAAAGGCATCCGGGAATTTCCATTACGGCTACCATCACCGGCATGTAAGGTGCCGACTTGATATTCAATGCCGTGAGGAAGCCCAATGCCGTGACAAATGTACCTGCCGAGTCCGATCCGTAATAGCCTGCAATAGTCGAAGCGTCAATTTTCCGCAGCTTTGTCATTGATCGCAACATTCCATAGGCGATCATTCCGATAATCAGATTTGTTAAAAATCCGACACCAATGAACAAGGCTGCATAAAGGAGGTCGCTTCCAGCTTCAAGTTCGGCCAGTTGCTCGCCGCCATGCCAGCCGATACTTAAAAGAAGTACGATTGTCAATGACTGAAAGAGCGCCTTCGGGAATTCAAATTCGACTCTCAATATCGGAATCAGAAATCCGGCAAAGAAAAACAGCAGTAGCGGATTCAGCAGGTTTTGGGCCAGATTGTTTATGATCGAATCAAGCATGGGAGGTTGTCCTGTTTCTGATGTGTTTTTCTGTCGCTTCGCCATGTGACGGCACTTCCTGAATCAATGTCACAGATTCAGGGCACACCACATGCCCAAGATCGAAAATTTCAGGTGTTATTTGCGTGTCTCGGTAAAAACCGAGAAATCGGTTTACAGATTCCGGGTGACCAATTCCTAATCACCTCAAATTAATCCGGAAAATTAATTCAACAACGAAGCACAAAATGACAGTTAATTTTTTCCTGAAAAATATGATTACTCACATTTTGAGCCAAACCATGAACACTCCCATGATGAAAATGAAAATATAACACATTTGAGATAAAGTCATGCTTTGAAGTCTTGCTATCCCGACCCTCTTCCTCTTCAAGCTCTTTTTCAATTTCTTTTTCAACCAGCCCTTCACACAGGTCAATCGGGCATTCTGATTCCATAGCAACATTATAAAAGCTTAAATCGAAAAGTTCCTCATGCTCTTCATCACATAAATCGTTTTCCTCGATGAGTTTCTGACTTTGGAACACATTCAGGAATAATTCAGGCAGGCGAATAAAAAAAGAAATCTCATTGCCGCGTGGAGTGGGCAAAAAAAGCAGGACCAGAAATCCGATGAGAAATCGCCTGGCGATGTTCTTTCTCCCATCCGGAAGAGACGTGTCATATATTCATAGTTAAGTATACACTTTGGTCGAGAAAACTGCAAGAAAAAAAATTAAAACCGCATGATCTTGCAAAGGACATACCCCATTTCACGAATACAGCATATAAATCGAAATATGACTATACGTTAAAGAAAATTTTCCCGTAATCATTTTTTTAATTGATGGTTATCAAAACGATAAGCTGAAATGATATTCTCAGCGTTCAATCTATCAATCTGTCACCCGGCCACCGGTTCAGGCCTGTTTCTGAGCCCATCCCTATGCCATTGATCCGTCATCTGCCGCCATGGGCCGCCCTGATTGTTGTCGCAGTTGCGATTGGCCTCTCTATCGATTTTCAGGCCCCGCCCCGATTCGATGAAACCGGCTATGCCATCCTCGGGCTCTCGCTGGCCCAGGGGCAGGGCTATCGTGAGATCGATAAGCCTGATCGCCCCCTTCATGCCCATTTCCCGCCCGGCTGGCCTGCCGCACTTGCCGCCACGTGGTCGGTCGTCTCTCCCAAGGCATGCCCGCCAACCCGCTCTGCACATGCCCTCGTTCTGGCCATATCGGCCGGTTCTTTACTCGTGTGGGGGCTTTGGCTTTATCGCGTTTCAGGCCCACTGTCAGCCGCTGCGCTGGCCATCGCCCTGGCCTCGAACTGGTTCTGGATCCGCATGGCCGGCGAACTTCGCAGCGAATCGCTTTTTATCCTAATCTCAGCCCTGGTCTTTCTGCTTGAAACAGAGTCTGCCGAACATCGAACCACACCCCGCGACATCCTCAGCGGCCTGCTCATTGGTCTGGCCATTCTCACCCGGCAGGCTGCCGTCGCCCTGCTGGCTGCTGTTTTACTGAACGACTTGCTTGGCCATCGCCGAAAATCGGCTCTGACCAAAGGTTTCACCGCAATTTGCACAATCTTGCCCTGGGTTGTCTGGGTTGCTACTTCCGGCAGGCCCGCCCAGGCCAGCCTTCTCGCCAACGACGAACTTTCCCGAAGCCTTGCCCGCCGGCTGGCCGATCAGTCACTTTTCTACCTCATCCGCCTGCCCGACAGCCTCTTCGGCCCTTTCCTTGAATCAGCCACCATCTTTCGCACCAGCCCGCCCCTGAAATGGCTTGCCTGGCTGCTTGCGGCACTCTTTTTTCTGGTGTTCAGCACGGGCCTCGTCAGGCTCGCCCGCTTGCCGCACACACGCCTTGCCGCTGTTTATCTCTTGGTATCGCTTGCCATGCTCATCTCCTGGCCATTCACTGAAGCCGGCCGGTTTCTCATTCCACTGGTGCCACTCGTGCTTCTGGCTTTCACCAGTGGTCTTGTTGTTTTGGCCCCCCGGCTGAAATTCAGCCCATTTCTGAAAAACACTCAAGCCGAACGGCTTGCTCCCTGGCTGGTCGCCGCCCTTTGCCTGCCGATTGGCCTTTACACCTGGCAAAAGCAGGTGCGCGGCGATGCGCAGGCCCAGGATTTTGACTTCAACCAGGCCTGTGCATGGGTCGCCCAAAACACCACGCCGGGTGCGATTATCGCTTCGCGTCATCCCGGCGATCTTTACTGGCGAAGTGGCCGCGCCGGTCTCGTCTGGCCTGAATCCGGCGAGATCAACGCAGCCCACAGGGCCCTTCTCAGCCAGAATGCCGCATATCTGCTGATAGATACTTCACGCTATGCCAAAGCTGCGATTCCTGCCTGGTGCAGCCCCGGCCCGATGGCCCTCAGGCCTGAACTGTTTCGGGAAATTGCACCGGCTGGCTGGTCGCCCCAGGCCGTGCGCCTTTATGAAGTGCGTCGGCCCTAAGCGAAGTGCGTCGGCCATTAGCAGCGGTCGAACGTTCGGCCAGCCCTGATCAATGGCAACCCAGCCCTTTTTTTCCTTTCAGGCAGGAACAGGTTGACTCAACGGGCGGGCTGTCGTAGTCTGAAGTTAATCGGTAAGCCTACCGCAGAAAAAGCCTCGCCTGATTCAAACCCGGTTAACCAACCATTTCACAGTGAGCGATCGACCATGTCGCAGAACGATTCAATGAGAGACAATATCCCGGCCCTGAGCCGTCGTCAGTTTGTTCGGGCCGTGGGTGCCACCACGCTGACGGGTGCCCTGGCCCCGCAACTGCTGGCCGATCAGGCCACCGTGGGTCCGAAGCGCACCGACAAAGCCGAAACGGCCGTTGCC
>JBJTRR010000853.1:0-1701 GCA_046076185.1 bacterium
ATTTTTCAGAATTTGCTGTGGCAGCTGGTGCTAATTCTCTATAACGATGGCTTAATGAAGAGTCATTAAGTGAAACATTTTTGGCTGATGAATCCAGTAGATATTGGGGTTTGGTGTCTATCGGTTCCCGTCCATCCTCGCTGTTAATAACGCCAGTTGGCTTTTCCGGCTCTGCCCCTGCTAACTCGGGCGATTCCTTCAGATTATCGCCCAATATCGGCCCGGCAGAAGGACACGGGGCTTGAGGTGTATCCTGATCATGCTGGCCATCGATAATTTGCACGCGTTTGTCCCAGGCTGATCTCACCCACTCTTCGCCATCGCGTCACGTGCCTTAGTAGCGTCTTTCTCCGCATAGACTTCAGTCATCGCGACACTGGAGTGCCCCAACACGGCACTGGCGACTTCGATACCATATTCACGCCTGAGATTTGTCGCCGCCAGGTGCCTTAACTGGTTAGGGTGCCATGGCTTGATCCCGGCTTTTTTGCAAGCGTAATTTATTGCCCGGCGATACGACATCACGGTGTACATTTCGCCTGGCTTCAATTTTGGGTTAGATTTAGCTCGGCTAACTTGGGAAGGCTGTACCTTCGTCTTTCTGGCTGCACGTAACTCCTGATAGCGAATTCTTGCCGCTTCGTCAGGTGAAAATAGATAACTATCTGGTTCAGAATGTTTCAGCCATGGATTGATAACCGCCTGTGCCTGGGGGCCGAAATAAATGACCCGATCTTTCTGGAAGTGCTGTGTTTTGTGTGATGGTGGTCGGAATTTCCAGATCTTCTCGCTGAAATCAATATCTTTGGTTCTCAGGCCAACCACTTCCCCAGGTCGCATGCCCGTGAGCCGCTGGATTTCTACCATGGCTCTGACGACGGGGTTAAGCGTTGGCCTGACAGCATCTAGCTCCTGTTCTGTGACAGGTTTCACCTTTTCAGGTTCACGGGCCTGGCTACGACCCGCCTTGAGGCCGGGAACGGACTGAAGGGCTGTTAATGTTTCCGGTCGTACCAGGTTTTCTGAGACGCCCCAGCGGAACATCCGGGTGATTCGCCTGATCTGCTTGTTAATCGTTGTCCTAGATAGATTTCTGCCAATCATGACTTCGCGTAACGTCTTAAGGGACGTAGGACCAAAATCAGTAATCAGCATCTCAGCGTACATCTTCCTCAGGTCACGGATGGCCATCTTGATGCCATCGGCTTCCGTGGTTGGTTTGCCGTTCTTGACATAATAGCCCTGAGCATATTTGTAATAACGAACCGCAAGCTCCGTGATGGTTAGAACGTCATCGCCTTGTTCATCACGAAGTTTTTTGAGAGTGGCTACACGTTTGGGCCTGGGTGTCTTGCGACCCGACTGTAACCATTCGGAGACAACTCGTTCATAGTTAGCCTTGGACTCAGATGAGCCATACACCCCGAGGTGAACTTCCCGACCGTTAAGGATGACTCTGGCGTAAACTTACTTATGCCGCAGGTACTTGGGAACACGCATGTCGAAAACCTCTGCAGGATTGGATGAACTTGGGGATTCCCCAAATTTGCCGGAGGATTTCGACGAATTTTGCATCACCTACTGCCTGATGTAAAACCAAGATGCATAAGTGCTTAGAAGTAGTCGGGGCGAAAGGATTTGAACCTCCGACTTCCTGCTCCCAAAGCAGGCGCTCTAGCCAGGCTGAGCTACGCCCCGAAC
>JBJTRR010000854.1:0-2189 GCA_046076185.1 bacterium
GAGGAACCGGCTGTGGCGATGGCTACCATGATACCGAACCTGGAAAATGGCACGAATTCGCTGGTTGCCAGAGCCAGAAACCCGATTGAGACTGCAAAGCTGGAAAGCAACACTCCTGGGCCAGTCACTTTATAGCTTTCATAAAGGCGTTCGCGATAGGGCCGGCCATGCAGCCGGTGGTATTGCAGAAGACAGTGAAACGTGTCATCGACCGATAGGCCCAGAGCCACGCTGGCCACCAGTGCTGTGCCCAGGTCGAGCTTGAAATCCATCCAGCCCATCAAACCAAGCACCAGACCAACAGAAAGTAGCGTCGGCAACATGGCCAGCAGCGCCATATTCAGCCTTCGGAATGCGGCCAGCATCATGAGGAAGATGGACGTTGATGAGATGAAAAAGGTTGTCCACTGTGTGTCGATGACTGATCGGGCCACCTGCGTCATCAGCAAAGAGAGGCCCGTTAACTCGGAAGTGGGGCCAAATTCTTTTCTTACAATTGCCAAAGCATCGTCGAATGTGGCCTGCTTTTCACGGTTAGGGCTTGATTCAGGCACACGAACCACCAGCCGGGCCGACTTTGCCCCGGCATTCCAGAATTGCCTGAGCGCTGAGGCCTGCGGCGAGGCTTCAACCAGCTGCAATTTATTTCCATAAATCCGGTTCTGTTCCCCAGCCGGTAATTTTGCCCATCGTTTCTCAGGGTCCATCGCCGTTGCCACAGAAAGTACTTTGACAACTCTGCCAGACCCCAGATTCTCAATGGCCGATGTGGCCTGAGTCAGCTTCTGCATGATTTCAGCGTCAAGCCTGCCGGAAGTTGGCACCACAAGGCTGATCTGCCCAATGCCATCAAGCCGGTTTTCGACAAACTGATAATCTTTGACAATCCGGGTGTATGGCCTGAACATATACACATAATTCGATTCATATGTCAGCCGGAAAATGCCCAGAGACATGGGGATAACTATGGCAAAGAAAGCGAGGCAGACAAGCAGAGAGTGATTAATCGTCAGGTCGGTCAGGCGTCGTGTGGCTTTGCTGATTATCGATTCGTGTGCGACCAGAGCCGGTTTTTCTCGATAACCAGGCTGCAGCATGGCGAATGGGGAAATGGCAGTTGTCCAGAATGCAGCGATGAGCGTGCAACTGCCCAGAATGGCGCCGAATTGGCGAACAGGTTCGACCGAGCTTGAAATCAGGGCGCCATAACCCACAGCTCCGGTCAGGGCACACCAGAGAATCGGCCTGAAAACATCGGCCAGCGTTGTAGCGGCGGCGTTTCGGCGGGGCAGGCCGTGTCGCAACTCGTCGCGAAAATGCAAGGCAAGGTGGCTGGCGGCGGGCATTGTCAGTACGATGATTTGCCCGATCAGAGGACCGCCGGAGAGGCTCAGGCGAAGGCCAAATTCCACCAGCAGCCATTCTGTGGCAAGCCAGGTGAGATAACCTGCGGTAATTGGCACCAGCGTCCACCAAAGGCTTCTCACAGCAACGAGCATAACCAGACCGATGAGAAAAAGACCAAGCCTGGCCAACCGGCGGCCATCGCGTTCAATCGCAAGAAATCCATCGCCCAATAGGGCGGGCGGGCCCACCACAGCAACATCGCCCAGCCGGTTCTCGCGTGAAAACGCATCGGCCAGATCGCGAATAGCCGGAATCACAGCCCTGGCATCATATTCACCGGGCGGCTTGATCTGCACAATCAGCGACGCAGTTCGCCCGTCCCGGCTGGTGAACATTCGCTCGTAAAACGGGTGATTTCTGATCTTTTCCGCTATGGTCGCCAGTTGACCCGGCGTTGACGACTTGATTGTTGAAGCGACAGTCAATCCACCTTCAGCCTTGCCAGTGGCTGAGCCAGCTAGCATTTTCGCGGCAGACAATGCAACCGTTCGTAAGGCAGCGGGCATCTTTTCAAGCTGGCTGAGAGAATCATCCAGCAGCCACACAGGCGGGATGCCGGCAAGGCTTTGTATGCCTTCGACACCTTCCAGATTGGCCTCGCGAAGCTTTTTGGTCAGCGACTCCAAGCGATCCATTCCAGCGGGTGTCAAATAATCCGGGTCGTCATAACAGACGAAGAGAATGTTGTCGTAGCCAAAGACATCCGACCATTTTTCGAATTGGATTATGGCAGGATCGGTCTCTGAAAAAAACGACTTGATTGACTGTTCGTATTGTGCGTG
>JBJTRR010000855.1:0-4497 GCA_046076185.1 bacterium
CCCTTTTCCAGATACCAGAATTGGCTGAAGATGAGCATCGCGGCCGACATGCTGATGACTTCGCCCAGGTGCCGTTCAGCCGGCCAGACAAAACTCAGAACAGCCATGAGCAGATAGGCCACGACAACGGGCAGACGAAAGCTGGGGTCCCAGCCCGTCCACAGGCTGGCGCTCATGGGCGTGTCGCGGTCGAACAAAAGCCCGGTTTCGGTAATGCTTCGTGCCCCAAGCGACCGGGCCCAGGTGGCAAATTCAGGAAAATCAAGGCCGATCAGGGCCGAGACCAGCACCAGTGAAAGCCCGGCCAGCGTGAATCGCCAGCGTTTCTTGCCCTGATAGTAGCCGATCCACACCGGAATGATGCCGAGGCATGCCGGCATCCAGCCGGCCGCCAGGCCTATCAGCACACCCGTCAGCCAGGGCTTGCGGTAAAAGGCCACGGCCAGCATGATCAGGGCGGCGGGCAGGGTTTGGCCACTGTCAACCAGGGCAATGCGTGTGTAGGGCATCATGACATAAGAAACCGCCGCCGAAATGCCTGTGATTGGCCTGAGAAAATGCTGCCAGCCGACATAGATCAGGCAGATGACGATCGTCAGGTGGCTTATGGCGGAAATCAGCCGCGAGAGGATCTCTCGCGGGGTGATTTTTTCAACCTTGGTGGGCAGCGGTGTGGCGTCGAGAAACGCTTTGCCGGTTTTTTCAAGCGTGTCCGTAATGCTGTTGCCCGAGCCGGGCGACTCTTTCTCTTTAGGGCTGAGACCCGTTTCGGCCGGGTTTCGCTGCTTGCCGGCCTGCACCGGCAGGCTTATGGTTTCCATCATCAGCAGAATGAGAATGCAGGTGCCTATGAACGAAAGGCCTGAGGCGTTGAGGTTGGGCTCGATGAGTGGCCTTCGGCCCAGGCCGACATCAGCCAGGCAGCGAATCAAAACCAGAAACGAGCCGCCCAGAAGCAGGGCATAGGCGGTGAATGAACCGGCCCCTTTGCCGCTGGCGCCCACCAGAAACATCATGCCGGGGGCCAGTGCAAAAAGCAGGAAAAGGTCGAGATTGCGCAGGCTGATGATTCGGCTGAATTTGAAAAACAATGTCATGAGGCTGATGAGCGAAAGCACCAGCCACATTGAACCGCTTAATTCCAAGTCGCCAACAAGTGAACCTGTCACTGATTCTTTTCCTGCTGTAAAGGTGGCGATTGAAAAATCATGGCACGACAAATCAGCCAGATTTTCGCCGGGCTAAAGGCTTGATGTGTTACTTTCAAGATCAATGGTTTCAAGGGCGTTCCGGGCGGCAAGCTGCTCGGCATCTTTTTTATTGTTGCCCCATGCGGGCGTGAACTGGCGGTTGCCCACCCGTGCTGCCACCAGAAAGCACTTCAGGTGGTCGGGGCCCTTCTCTTCCATAAGCAGGTAGGTCGGCGTTCGGCCAAAGACTTTCTGGGCAAGCTGCTGCAAAATGCTTTTGTAATTGATACCGGCATCGCCGGCCACTGTGGCCACTATTTCTTTTTCAATGTGGTGGATCACCATTTTTTGAGCAGCCAGAAAGCCGCCGTCAAGATAAACGGCGGCGACCAGGCTTTCAAACATGTCGGCCAGCACCGAGTCGGGTGCCTGTGAAGCTTCGCCCATGCCCTTGCCCAGAATCAGGTAGCGATCCATGCCCAGTTCGCGGGCCATTTTGGCGCAGGTTCGGCGCGAAACCACAGCCGATTTGATTCGCGTAAGGTCGCCTTCCAGGTAATCGGGGTAATGATCAAAAAGAAACGAGCAGACCACGGCACCCAGAATGGCATCACCCAGAAATTCAAGCCGTTCATTTGAAGCCAGGCGGCTGTTGGCCCCCGAAGCGTGAATCAGGGCGGCCTTGAGGTGCGTTAATTCAGCAAAACAATGGCCCAGCATCTGCTGACATTCCATCAGCATTGGGTCGGTTGCCGAGTCATCGGCCGCAAGTTCCTGATCAGGTTCCGTCTGCCCCATCAAAAAAGTCTGCCAGAGGATATTGGACTACTTCTGATCTAAATCGTTCACATTGGCACGAATGATATAGTATGATGTTGCTGACAAAATGGTTCAAGAAAAAATCGGGGCCAATCCGAAACAGGCAATAGATTTAACGATCTTCGGCCGCGTTCTGGCAAGCCCTGTTCAGGCATTCCGGGGAGAATTTCCAAAGTGGTTCCCGCAAAGGATTTCGCAAAGCGGATGGTGGTTGAGATTGACGGCCAGCCGCACATGATTGAGCAGATCACCGTGCAGACGCCATCGGCCCGGGGCGCGGCCACTCTTTATAAAATCGCCGCCCGCAACCTGAAGACGCGATCGCGGGTGGAGAAGGCCTTTCGTGGCACCGACACCCTGCCAGAAAGCCGCTTTGAGCGCCGGGCGATTCAATACCTCTATCGCGACGCCGACGCGCTGGTTTTTATGGACGAAACCACTTACGACCAGTTCACCCTGCCGGTCAGCGACCTTTCCGAACAGATTCCCTACATGACCGAAAACATGGCGGGCCTGGAAGTGCTGGTGGTTGATGACCAGCCCATCGCCATTCAGATTCCTGACACGGTTGATCTTGAGATTACCGACACTGCCCCGGGTGTTCGCGGCAATTCGGCCACTGGCCGCACCAAGCCCGCTACCCTTGCCACCGGGCACGTGATTCAGGTGCCGGAACACCTTGAGCCCAACACCGTGGTGCGTGTTGACACCCGGACAGGCGATTATCTGGGCCGGGCCACCAGCTGATTCACGCCCCTTTGGGGTTGTCCGGCTGCGATGTCGACCGGACATTCGCCACAGCTACGCCGCACAGCATGACAAGGCCACCGACAATGGTGGCCGCGTGCGGCTTTTCGCCATGAAAGAGCCAGACCCAGATGGGGTTCAGCAGGGGCTCGACCAGGGCGATGAGCGTGGCATTGGCCGGCGAAGTGGTGCGCAGGCCTTTTGAAAAAAAGGCATATGGCAGGGCCATTTGCAGTAGCCCAAACACGGCCAGGCCCGGCACACTGCCAAGATGTGGCCAAATGCCCATGCCACAGGCGGCTGCCACACATGCCAGAACCAGGCCGCCGGCCGCGTTATTCCAGGCTGAGAGCCACAGGGGCTGGTCATTTCGGCAGGCACGAAGGCCAACGACAACCGTGCCATAAGCCACGCCACTGGCCAGGCCAAGCATCATGCCCGGGCCCTGGCCGCTGCCGCTTCCAGCCAGTTCAGGCAAAATGATGCAGCCGATGCCCAGCAGAGCCAGACCGACACCTGCCAGAGTGCGGCGATCAGGCTTTTCATGCAGCCAGAACCAGCCGATGGGCACCACCCAGGCGGTGGCTGAACATTGCAGAAAAATGGCATTGGCGGCAGTGGTTGCCCGAATGGCCGCGATGTAAGTGCCGGTCATCACGGCGAAGGCCATGGCGATGAGCAGATGGACAGGCCTGATTCGGCCCGGCCATTTGCCTTTTGTGAATGGCATGAGCACCATGCCCGCGAAGATGCCACGCCAGATGGCGATGACCATGCTGTCGTCTGTCAGAGACTTGGCCCAGATGCCGGAAAGGCTCCAGAGAAAGGCCGCCATCAGTATCCAGATGCGGCCATCCTGCTGGTTTTCGATCCTTTCGGAATTCATGGACATGTTGCTTTGATGGGCCTTTAAAAAGTGTGTGTTGAATCGGGCCTTCAGGCGTGAAGATCGCGAATTTTGCGTGATTTCTTTACCCAGACGACGGAGAGCACGGCCCCGACAACGATAAGGCCAGTGGAAAGGCCAACCCAGATACCACTGACATCCATCGATTGCCAGAATGCCAGGTAAATCCCAATGGGCAGGCCGATCAGCCAGTGGGCGATGAGGTTGGTCGCGGCGGGTGTGGCTGTGTCGCCCAGGCCACGCAGGGTGCCGGTGCAGACGGCCTGAAGGCCATCAAATATTTGAAAAACGGCGGCAATTGCCAGAAGTGTCACGCCCTTTGCGATAATAGCCGTGTCAGCCGTGAAGCATCGCAGAAGCGGCACCGGCACCAGCAGAAAATGCAGGGCGAAAAAAAACATAACGGCAATCGTGAGCCGAATGGCTGTCCAGCCCGCCTGTCTGGCTGCCTGTGGCTGTTTTGCTCCGATGGCATGCCCCACCCGCACGGCTGCGGCTGAAGCAATGCCAAGCGGCACCATGAATGTCAGGCTGGTGATATTCAGCACAATCTGGTGCGCCGCCAGAGAAATGGGGGCGAGTCGGCCAACAAGTGTGGCCGCCAGGCTGAAGATGCCCACTTCAAGCGTAATTTGCAGGGCAGCCGGCAGGCCCAGGGCCAGTAGTTTTTTCAGGTCGCTTCGCTGCACACCGCGGGCCCAGCCCTTTGTGAAAAGGTCGGGCTCAATTTTGACAACAATCAGAACCAGCATAATCGCCAGATAAAACCGCGAGACGACTGTGGCCCAGGCCGAGCCGGTGATGCCCATTGCTGGCAGGCCCCAATGGCCGTTG
>JBJTRR010000856.1:0-2115 GCA_046076185.1 bacterium
AACATTGCCGCCCGGGTTGAAGGCTCTGACCCTGTTCTAAGTCGTGAATACATCATTGTTTCTGCGCATTGGGATCATCTTGGTGCATCCAGAGACGGCAAAAAGGTATTTGCCGGCGCCGACGACAATGCCAGCGGTGTGGCCATGCTGCTGGAGTCGGCTTCGTGGTTTGCCAGGGCTGAAAACCGGCCAGCCAGGTCAATGCTTTTCGTGGCCTTTGATCTCGAAGAATTTGGTCTCTTCGGTTCCCGCTATTTCGCAGCCCATCTGCCTGTGGAAGAATCGGCGATCCGGCTCTTTATCACGGCCGACATGATCGGCCGAAGCCTTTCCGGCATCTGCCGCGAATGGGTTTTTGTGATGGGCACGGAACGATTGCCACAAAGCCGCGACTGGCTGATGCAGGCCCAGGCCGGCAAGAAGTTTAAGGCTGGGCTGATGGGAACGGACCTGGTCGGTGTGCGAAGCGATTACGGGCCATTCATGGCCAGAAAAGTGCCTTATCTCTTCTTCTCAACCGGTGAAAGCAAGGTCTATCACACAGCCGACGACAAGCCTGAGACTCTGGATTATGAAAAGCTTGAATCCGTCAGTGAAATCATCTGCGAAACGGCCGCCCGCGCCGCCAGAGCCGAAGAAATTGGCAGATGGTCGGAAAAGCCGGTGCCGACCCCCGAAGAGATGAAGGTGATTGCAGCCGTGCTTGAGGAAATGAAATCGCCCGCCAGTGGCCTGAAAATTGGCGGTTTACAGATGACAACGCTTGAAAGAACGCTGGCAAGTGTCAAGAAAATGTTAGCCGGGGGCACCATCAGCGATGCCGACCGAAAAGCGGTGATCAGGGCCGTGCAGTTTTTAAAGCTGACAGTGCTGTAACTGCCCGAAATGCAATCAGCCCTGGCCAGGGCGATATTCCGGGCTCATGGTTTGTTCAGGCCAGGGCTGCGGGTGGGCTTCACGATTCACCAGATAATAAGATTCAGCTGGAATGGAGATGTAATAATCAAATGGCTCTGGCGTGGCCGCCAGCGGTTCGCCCGGCATGGCCCAGCAAGCGGAAACGGAATCCGAATGATCACCGCCATTGAATTTGATTGCCAATTGAAACGAAGGCTGATCATGCGAAAACGGCTCGGCCTCCCGATTCAAATAAACACTCAATCGGTGGCGGTAATCCTCAAGCAGAACAGAATTTGAAGCCTGATCGAGGGCAAGATGCTCAAACCCCCAGACCTGAATAAACCGTTCGCGAAAGTGATAGGGGTAAGGGCCTGTATAAGAAAGGCCCAGCCAGCGGGCCTGGGGCGACACATCAATGGCAACTGCTGGCGGAATGATGACAAGGTCGCCCCGATTCACGGCAACGCGGCGGCGATCGGTGCAAAGCTCGGCCGGCCCGTCAAGGCAAATGGCATAAAGCGTGCCGTCAGGGTCATACAGGCGATCGGTGGGCTCGCCCGGCGGCATCAGCCAGAAAAGCGGTTCGAAGCTGCGCAGGGCTGTTTCAAGCGATTGAAATTCTGATTCAGGCATCGGCAATACAATTATTCAGGAATGGGCTGGTTGCCCAAGGCCATGAGGTTCCGTTCAATCGTTTCGCAGAATCGCTCAAGCGGCAGGTCGTTATCGTCTTCGCCGAACGGGTCTTCAATTTCTACACCAATCTCTTCAATTCCAAAGAAGATGAAATTCACAAGCACACATTCGGCCACCGATGTGTACCAGTGCGGGTGAACAATACCAAACGGCAGTGCCACGGCAAAAAACAGCAGTGCCCGCCGCAGGTGCACCATATATGAAAACGGTAAGGGCGTGTTATGAATCCGTTCGCAACCGCCCAAAATATCAATCAGCTCCTTCACCAGGTTGTCCATTGTCAGATAGACAATCGGGTCGATCGTCTTTTCATCCATCGCCTGGCGCAAAAGCCCGACAATTCGTGTGGAAACCGCAAACGGCACGTGGTCGCAGGCAAGCACCCATTCCACTTCCTTTGATGGCAACCGGCGGGCCATCGGGCCTATGCCCTTACGCTTGCGTAGAACTTCAATTGTCGAATAGGCGAAGACAATAATCCAGACTATGATCTCTTCCTGTTTCTGTCGGTCGTTTTTC
>JBJTRR010000857.1:0-1058 GCA_046076185.1 bacterium
ACATCATGATCAGCTGCTTGAACTGCTGCGGCGCCTGCGGCAGCGCATAAAACTGCCCCGGATGCAGACGGCTGGGCACCAGAAAGTCGCGGGCCCCTTCCGGCGTTGATCGCCCCAGAATCGGCGTTTCAAATTCCAGAAAGCCCTGATCAGAAAGGCTTTGCCGCATAATCTGGTTCATCTGGTGCCGCAGAATGAACACCTTCTGAAGCTCGGGCCGGCGCAAGTCAAGATACCGATATTTCAGCCTCAGTTCTTCGTTGGCATCGCCCGCCTGAATGTCAAACGGCGGCGTGGCACTCTGGTTGAACACCTCAAGCGATGTCACACGCACTTCAATCTGACCGGTGGCCAGCTTCGGGTTCTCCTTACCGGCCAGCCGTGGGGCAACCTTGCCCTGCACGCCAATGCAGAATTCGCTGCGAAGATCACGCGCGGCCGCCATCAAGGCCTCGCCCTGATCCGGCTCAAACACCACCTGAGTGATCCCATACCTGTCGCGAAGGTCAATAAAAACCAGTCCGCCAAAGTCGCGGTAGGCATCAACCCACCCATTCAGAACAACTTCCTGGCCGACGTTCTGGGCTTTCAGTTCACCACAGTTGTGCGTTCGCTTGAGCATGGGGCACTCGAAAAGGGCTTCGTTGTCTTGTCCTTTTTCACAGGGCCACTTTGCAGAAGTTAGGCCCCGGAATTGAAGCTCATAATGTACAAAGTTCAGGCCCAAAACTCAATATTGAAGCACTTTCCGCCCACGGCTGTTTCATTCTCGTTCGTTGAGCCATACGACGAGTTTCGGAAGAGCTTGAAAAAAGGGCCTGGCTCGCGGAAGCACTGCGAGAGTGCCTGACCAATTTTTTCCGCAGAAGGTGAACGAAACGGCCCTGCGGTCATCCTGATCGCCTATGACCGCCATTCTCCGTGCCTTTATGTCTCTGTGAGAAACACCTGCTTTCGCCACCAAACCAACCCGCCCCTGCCTGCAAGTGCCGCGCACTCAATAAACGGTCGGTTTCGGCTTTCACCCAACCATCAACCACTTACTTCATGCGCGGCTC
>JBJTRR010000858.1:0-13182 GCA_046076185.1 bacterium
GGCAGGCAAGGCCGTGCTAGTGGTAACCACACGTGTGCGAGGCTGTTCCACCAAGTGGTCTGACAAGCGACAACAAGCTGCGGAACATCTGGCCAAATGCAATGCCGAGCCTGTTTCGCTTGAAAAGGCCGACCTGAAAACGATTCGCGAACTGGCAGAAAACACGAAAACAAATAAATATCTACTGGTCAATCTCTGGGCAACCTGGTGCGGGCCCTGCGTGGCTGAACTGGCCAGTTTCGTCGAGATGAACCGGATGTATCGGAAGCGAGATTTTGAGCTTGTCACCATTTCGGTCGATCAGCCGGAAGAGACGGCCAAAGCCCTTGCCGCACTGAAAGAACATCATGCCTCGTGCCGCAATTATATTTTCACGGGCGAAAACCAGGACGCACTGGCCGACGCGATTGATAAAGCCTGGCCCGGGCCGGTGCCGCATACTGTTTTAATTGCCCCAGGCGGCAAGATTGTTTATCGCAAGAACGGCGAGATTGACGCGAAAGCCCTGAAAAAAGTGCTGGCCGATACGCTCGGCCGCACTTATGGATCAAAAAAGGCCTGATTGCAATTCAGGCTTTGATTATTCAGTGATATAGACGGGGTTGGCATAGATCCAGCCCCGTGCTTCACCGTCGAGGATCTGAAACACTTCAAGGCGATAAACACCAGGCTTGGTCAGGCTGAACACCATTTCAGCCGAATTTTTCAGTTCATTTTCAACTTTGCCATCGCGCACAAGCCTGACCCAGCCGGGCACAGGAAGAGCAACTTTCATTTGCAGGCCGTTTTGCGATTTTGTGCTGATTTTATCGCCAATAGTGCCCACTGGCTGGCCTTTTTCACTGAGAATATCGACCCAGAAACCGGCAGGGTCACAAACCCAGTCGTGCGAGACATAGGCCCGGCCCTGGCTGAGAGATTCGCGAAGTGCCTGTTCTGAAATTTCTTTCGCGAAAATATGTGTGCTGCTATTGGCAAATGACCGATGATAAGGGTCGAGATCGATTCTGGCGACAATATCGCCGGTTTTTTTGCCGTCGATCAGCTCTTTGATGCCAGGAGCAAGGCCGGCGGGGATTTTTCGCATCTGGCTGTCTTTATCGACATTTGTCCCGACAAGCACGCTGTTTTCGTCGGCTTTTTTCACAATCAGCACCATATTGTGGTGGCAATCGTTGGCAGCTACGCCAGTCAGGGGCTTTTTCTGCAATTCGGAATCCCATTTTTCAAGGTAAACCCTGGGATATTCCACCTGAAAGGCAAAAGTGGGATCGGGGAACTGGTCGATTTTCTGCTGAAATTCGCTGATTGTTTTTCGCGAGGTCATGGCAAGCATGAGCTGCAGCAGGCCTTTGGAATCAACCTTGGCATCGTAATGACGATTGTAAATTTCAAGGCCATCAAGCTGATCCATCGCATGATCAGGGCGTTCTTCGACATGCGACAGATAGGCAAAACCACCATCGGCCCGCACGGCCTTGAGCATATCGGCGGCCGGCGATTTCATATGATCAATGACGGATCGGGTCGGGTGAATCAGAAAGCCGGCCCATTCCGAGCCTGGAACAAGCAGGATTCCATCGACCATTCCACGACGTTCTGGAGTGAAAAAATCACGGGGCGGGCGAAAATGGTCGCTGAGAAAGAGGGCTTTCACGCCGGCTTTTTTCGCTTCAGCAATCATTTCGGGGCGAGTACCGCCGGTGTGTTCCGAATCTTCAGCATGGGCATGAAAGATGGAACGGACATCGAGCCAGCCAGAGGGCAGGGGGCGTGGCTGGCGGCCTGCCCTGATTGCCCGTGCGTCGTCATCGGTTTTTTTCAGGTGCTCGACCTGAAAGCGTTCAAGTGAGGTGCGTTTGACACCGGTATCGGGCGGATCAATCGCAAAAAGTGTTGCCGGAATGGAGAAGATGGCTGCCAGGCTGCTTAGAACACGGATTCGCGGCATCAGAAAAACCTGTTTGATCAGAATTTCGATTTGAAATGCGTTATTGAGATAATTTTAGCGGGAACGTATCGAAAATTACAGAGATAGCAGCTTGTAAGGTGGCATCAATCGGCGGAAATATTGATTCCGCAGCGGTCGTCGGTTAATTTATTATTAAGCATTTCTCCGATATGAAGTAGCTATTCCGCCATAATCGAAGTCACCACTTATCAGGATTTCTCGGCCATGCGTCGAACTTCACTTCTATTCTTAACATTTGCGGGGCTGGTGACGGCGATTTTTGCCGCCGACCAGGCCGATCAGACCAAACCTTTCGGGATCGAAAAACGAACCCCGTTCACAACCAGCCAGGTGAAAGGCTATCCGGAACCGCCACTGCCATATAAGCTGGAGCGAGCCTTCCCGAACCTCAAAATATTCCAGCCCATCGGTATTGAGCCTGAGCCGGGCACTGACAATCTCTGGTTCACGCAGCATCTGGGCTCGTGGACGGGTGGGGCCAAGTTCCTGCGGGTGAAGAATCGCGACGACGTTTCGGAATCGGAACCCGTCCTGGAATTTGAAAAGGAGATGGCTTATGCTGTCGCCTTCCACCCAAATTATGAAGAAAATGGATATGTTTATATCTTTATCAATGACAAGCAGGGGCCGGTGCTGCACGACCGGATTTTGCGATTCACGATCGACAGGAAACCGCCATTCAAGATGATTCCAGGCAGCCGGGTTGATGTGATTGCCTGGCCTTCCAACGGGCACGACGGCGGCGGAATTCACTTTGGCCCGAAGGATGGCTATCTTTATGCCTCAACGGGCGATGGCTCGTCGGACAGTGACACTTATGGCAGCGGGCAGGATATTGGCGATATTCCGGCGTCAGTCATTCGTATTGATGTGGACAAACCCGACCCCGGCCGCGTTTATTCGGTGCCGAAGGACAACCCGTTCATTGGTCACCCGGGTGCCCGGCCCGAGATTTGGGCCTATGGCCTGAGAAATCCGTGGAAAATGGATTTCGACGAGAAAACCGGTCAGCTTTGGGTCGGTGCCAATGGTCAGGATTTGTGGGAAACCGTGCACCTGGTTGAGAAGGGTTCAAATCAGGGCTGGCCAATTTATGAAGGTTCGCATCCGTTTCACCTGGACCGGCCACGGGGCCCGACCCCACCCGTGAAGCCAGCTGCCGAGCATCATCATACGGAAGCCAGGTCGCTGACGGGCGGAGTGGTTTATACCGGCACAAAAATGCCTGAAATTACGGGCTCCTATATTTATGGAGATTTTTCGACCGGTAAAGTCTGGGCGATTCGTCACGATGGAACCAAAGCGACATTCCATAAGGAATTGGTTGATGCTCCATTTCCGGTTTCCGGTTTTGGCAACGACCCGAACGGCGACTTGTGGGTGATCGACCATGGCGGCGCATTTCACCGGATTGTGCCGAACGACAAGAAGGATGTACCAGGCAACTTTCCCAAAAAGCTGAGCGACACGGGGCTTTTTGCTGACGTAAAGAACCACAAGCTGGCCCCAGGCATTGTGCCCTATGCACCGGCGGCACCTTTTTGGTCGGACGGTGCGATCAAAATTCGTGCGATTGGTGTGCCGGGAACCGAGTCGATCGACGCGAATTCGGGTCGCTGGGAGGCACCGGAAGGAACGGTGACAATCAAGAGCTTCCAGCTTGAGATGACACCTGGCGATGCCGCGAGCCGTAAGCTGATTGAGACGCGGATTATGGTGCGGCAGGAGAAGGAATGGACAGGCTACAGCTATATCTGGAATGACGAGCAGACCGAAGCAACGCTAGTCGCAAAAGATGGCCTGGACAAGGCTTACCGCATTGCCGACAAAAATGCTCCCGGTGGATTCAAGGAACAGGTCTGGCATTACCCCAGTCGAACTGAATGCATGGTCTGCCACAGCAGGGCAGCAAATTTTGTGCTTGGGTTTAACAACCTGCAGCTTGATTCTGACTATCAATATCCTTCAGGTGTGAAGGATAACCAGCTTCGAACGCTGGCCCATGCAGGCATTTTGAAGAAGGATCCACCCAAGCCGCCAGTTGAGGCCAAGCCGGCCGAACAGGGCAAGGCAGAAGCGAAAAAGAAGGGGCGTGGATTCAGAGGTGGCCGGGGTCAGGCAACGGAATTGACTTACAAGCTGGTTGACCCGCATGACACGTCGAAACCGCTGGAAGACCGCGCCAGATCGTATTTTTATACCAACTGCTCAAGCTGCCATCAGGAGGCAGGCGGCGGTAATTCGCTGATGAGCATGGACTTTAACACGCCGCTTGATCGTATGCGAATGGTGGGCGTGAAGCCGCTGCATAACTTCCCGGATAACCCGAATGCCGAGTTGATCAAGCCAGGCGAGCCTGAAAATTCGGTTGTTTTCCTACGGATGAGCCGGCGTGGCACAGGCCAGATGCCGCCGTTATCAACCAATGTGGTTGATCAAAAGTCTGTTGAAATGCTGCGTGAGTGGATCACATCGCTCAAAGGCAGGGAAATCGAAAAAGCCAAGTCTGAGTGAGCAAAAACATAAATCAGGCTATAAATCAAAAAGCCGGGCAGGATCATACCTGCCCGGCTTAATTTATTGGAACACCGATTCAATTAGTTTGGCGAACCCTGATCGGCACCACGACCACCAGGAGGGGGAACTGCCGGGATATTATCGCGGCCACCCGAAACTGGCTGGGGATTGATTGAGTCGTCAAGATTGCCAGGGGCATTCTTTTCCGGGTCAACTTCACCTGGAGGAACTGGTGGTGTGATTACACGACCACCGGTTGGGGCAGCGACATCGATACCCATGGCCTTCATACGGGCACGCTGAGTGGCAGCCATAGTATTGGCATAGGGGAATTTAGGCCCCGGATTGAAATACTGAACGTCGTCGTGGAAGTATTTGCCGGAAGGTAATGTCATACCGGCATATTCCACCTGGCAGCCTGTGTTAATTCCAAGCGAAGCGGCAGCAGCAATGGCCATAAGAAAGGCCTGCGACTGTTTCGTCTGACGCAACCGACCCAATATCCTAGTGAGCATGGTGTCACCCTCCATGGCGAGAAGGCGGCCCAGCGAGGTCCATCCAACGCATCGGGCCGATCGCTCCTGCTGATCGGAACAATTCCTACAAATTGAATCGTCAGAGTGATCGTTTGACTTGACAGAATCTGAAAAACCACAGCAACTTTTGAATCCCCACGACAACATCAAAACAATGGCCAAATGAAATGCATGAAAGATACTTACGAAAAAACCCGGAGCTTTATCAGCCCCGGGCCCTGGTGTGCTATCAGACAGCTTTTGGATCGCTTTACGGTGGGAAATCATCAGAAGATCTTGCGCATTTTTTGCTGAATCCCCTGTTTGGCTTTGTTCAGATCTGTTTTCAGGCCATTGTTGAAAGCGTCAGAGATTGAGTTGGTGGTGCTCCTCTTAAGCTTCTCTGCATCCATTTTGAGTTTGTCAAGCTCGCTGTTAACTGTGTGGGTCACATCGTTTACCACATTCGTTAAGGGGTTTGTTTTCGATGAACTTTGAATTGTCGGCAATTTTGCAGCCATAACCACGGCCGGCGACGAGGGGGTCTCGCCCATGATGGAAACGCGTTCGACACGGCCAAGATAGCCCCGCTGATTATTCTGCACATTGGTGACTGTGAAAGACGGCCGACCGATTGTGCGGAATTGGGCCGGTGCGCCTCGGGGCACGATTTGAACGCTGCTCACGCTGCTCATTTGTGCCGAGAAAATCTGCCGGCCATGCACAAGAATGACCATGGAGTCGGTTTGTTTATCGCCCCTGACCGAGACATAATCGACCGACTTGCCTTTAGTGACCGGCTGAGTGGCCAGGTCAACCACGACATTGCCGCCGGTTTTGGTATTGGCCTGAATCCAGGCAAGGTCGGGGCTGATGCTGCTCCAGCCACTGACGTCGCCAAACTGGGAAGCCCCACTATAGAACGATGCAACACCGACAATCTGACGCTTAAGCAGGGCCGGGCCACCCGAATCTCCCTGTCCGAGAAGGGCCAGACCACGATTGGGGGTGAGCTGGGTCACATACACGTTATCCATTCCTGATGGATTGGAATTAAATCGGGTGGATGCGTTTGATTTTGACCCCAACATCGTCGGGAAAGCAGGGCGGGCAATACCGGTGCGATATTTCGGCCCCTGAGACCCGCCGCTGAAACCAAGCTGTCTGGACATTTGCAAGGCCGGCACATTACCAATGGGATAGCGTGAAGTATCAACCTGCCTGAAGACGATGTCGAACGAGCCGAAATAAGGGCTTCCCTTTTGCGTGATCTGCACAACCTGAACGTCGTTAAAACCACTTGGATCAAGACTTTGAACAGCCTTTTGCAGAACATCGGCCGTGAGACCTTTGGCATTAAGCCGGACATTGGCCCGGGTCTTAGGGTTGCGTAAGGTGAATGGCCCCTGGGCTGTTGGCGGAAGCATAAGCCGCTGGAATGTGGCTGAGACCTGGCTTGGGTTGGGCGACGTATTCTGGCCAATCGTGCCATCGCCACTATAGCCATAACCCACTATATTTACTGAATTTGAAGCAGATGAACTGCCCGGCTGCATTCCTGGGCCGGTATAGAGATTATAGCCCAGAGAGCCAGGCCCGCTTCCCCACGGCGCCAATGCAGGTAGCTGTAAAATGGCCTGATCGTGGCCATTTTGGAAGCCTGCATCGGTCGCCCCCTGCCAAAGCGGGTTGATTTTGACACGATTGCCCGGAACAACCATCTGCACACGACCGGCCGGAAGGTCATAATTCACATAATAATAAGGTGCATCAGCCACATGGTCGCCATTGGCATCGACCACATGGGCCGCCGTTAACACATATTGTGATCCATCGAGCAGTGAACCAGTGGCTCCGCCGACATCATCAGGGCTCTGACGGATCAGCACTACCCCGGCATTACCTTTGACAGGCCGAAGCGGCGACGGTGCATTGAAAGCACCCACAACCGGCATGACGCGGTCGTCGAGCGGCTCGAAACGTGGCGAGATTTTGCTTTTATCTTTTTTTGAAATTGCTGTGTGCGAGGCTTGCTTACCGGCCCCGGCCTGAAAAAAAGACATGATTTTTTGACCTGACTGCTGTTTCCGGCATGAAGCCGGCTGAATAACCTGCCACAATCCCCCCGGAAGCGGTTTTCAGGTCATCCTCATCATTTATTATCGATATAAACTTTGGTAAACTTTAACGATTAAATTAAATTTTACGATTTTGTTATTATATCCAGCGAGACCCAAAGCCTCGCTGGACATCATTCAGGACATCCTGTGTAATTAGCGGCCCATATTCCAGTAAATACGCACATTATGCGTGGCACGGCCACCGGCGGCTATATCGGGCCTTCCGTCTCCGTTAAAGTCTTCTACTATAACATCTTCCGAAGCAATTCCACCATCGTCGATAACCTGACGATGAAAGACCAGTGATTTGCCATCGCTGACGGGATCAAACAGATAAACTCCAGGCCCGGCAGGATTTCCGCCCTTGTTTTTATCGCGTTGGCCGATGACGAGTTCATCGTCGCCATCGCCGTCGAGATCAGCTGTCCAGACACCATGGCCCCATGTCACTGGCTGGGCGATGACTGATCTGGTCCACAATCCTTTTTCTTCAACTTCGGGCAGAACACCCTCGGGTGCAGGCATGGCTGTGGCCACTGGCTTGCCGGGCTCGGTGTATATCACGACTTGGAAACCATGCCACGGTTCAATTGTCGCCACATATCGCTGACCGTTTTTCAGGCGACCCAACTTAATTTCGCTGGCCCCCCTGAACGGAGTGGCCGACTGATTGCCCGTACCGATTTTTGTTTTTGTAAACTTCTGTGTGGTCTTATCATAGGTCAAAACAAAAACACCTTCCCAGGCGCACAGAAGAATGTCTTTGGTGCCGTTACCGTCAAAGTCAACAATCTGGAGATTATGGGTGGTGTGCAGCGAATCGTCGGCCACGATGGTCGGCCAGCTTTCGGTTTCAGGCTTGCCGGGAATGCTGTGAATTTGTATGCGTACGCCGTTGCCTTCGTTCCATTTGGGTGCTTTTGTGCCACGACCCTGAAGCGGGGCTGTGACAAGCTGTGGCTTGCCGGTGCCAAGCACATCGCCAAAGCGAAGGCGATGCATGGTGGGCTCATTACCAAGGGGGTGGATTGTCCAGGGGTCACCGGCTTTTTCAGGCTGACGCACCCACTGAAGCGTGCCGCCGGTGGCGGTGTCGGTTGGCCGCCAGGCAGCACCAAGGGCAAAATCCATGCGGCCATCGCCATCAATATCCAGAGGCTGGATACAGACATTGTCCTTCTCAGTTCGGTTGCGGATGATATCTTTCGGCTTCCAGTCTGGCAGGCCGTACCAGACGATGGCATTCTCCGTAAGGGCGACCAAGTCAACCTTGCCATCACCGTTAACATCTGTAGTCGTCAGGGCATAGCAGACATTGCCGACATTGGGATCAACTTCCTGCATCTTGAATTTCAGAGGAGCCGGCGGTTCTGCGGCAATCGCTGCCGAGCCAATGAACAGAAGAGACATGAACCGGGCACCAGGCAGAAGTCGCTTGAGCATGTAAGGCAAAATCCTGTGAAGTGAAGAGCATGATGTTTGGGCGGGTTTGCCGACTGCCCAAAAGGTAAGGCTGAAGCACCCGCATGGATGGGGCACTTCAGACATTATTGTTTCAGAGATGTATCGAACGATCAACCAGTCAGGGGGCAGGGACGGCTGCCGGTGTTGACGGTGCAGGGGCCGGGGCAGTGCCCGGGTTTGCAGGGGCCGCTGGATTTGCAGGAGAATTAGCCGGCTTGGGCGATTCGCTAGCGGGCGGTTCGGGCGGGGCGGCTGGATCAATGATCCGCGACGAGTTCGGCGCCACCGGCGATGCGATGCGTGCAGGTGCAGGGCTGGCTGTTGACGGAGTATTGACCTGGTCAACCATTCGGCGAACTTCGTCGAGAATGACTCGTTCCGTATCAGCGGCCAGCGGTGTCGGGAAGTTGGAATAATAGAAGGCTTCACCGCCTTCGTAGCCACCTTCCTTGAGAATGCGGGAGTTTGGCACATAGCCAAAAACGTCGTTGGCATAGGCCGAGACCCAGACGTTTCGGCCGGGGCGGGCATGTTTCGCCTTAATATTCAGGCTGTAATCTACAACCACTTCGCCGGCAAGGGCCACCATCAGCAGATCCTCGCCGAATGCAAGCACCTGAATGGGATAAGGATAGAACCGGTCAATTACATTACCGGCGGCTAGAATGTTGATCATGCGGCGGGCATGAGCATCACGCGGGCCACCTTTTTCAGAAAGCCTTGCTTGATAGGAATAGCGATCAACAGGGCCTGCAAAATGCAGGATCGGTTCGCTGTGAACAGTCTTGAGTGCCCCGGTGACTGGCTTTGTTTTCCCAGAAATTGCTGTATTCACGGCATTTGCAAGGCTCTCGCCATGTTTTTTGGCCAGCTCGATTGTGCCACGTGGGTTGGGGTTCTGGTCACCGGCACAGCCAGTAACGAACATGGCCACCGTGCCCGGGTTCTTCTTTTCGATCTCAGCCTGGGCATAACCGGCATAATCGCCACAGATTTTGAGCTGTTCTGCACCCAGCGTGGTGTTATGACACGCATAGCCGAACATCAGGGCGACGGCACGGCTGGACTGAACATCAGTGACTTTAAGCACTGGCACGGCATGATCGGTCGGCCCTTTCGAATTCAGGCCGATCTTAAAACCCTGAGGTGTTTCTTCGCGACGATTGATCGCAAAATCAGCCTTTCCTTCCGCATATTCCAGCCTGGCTGGACGCCGGGCTGCCATGGCCCGACCAATCACTTCCACAATTTTATTTTCAAGTTCAAGCGTGAATTCTGCATTCGGCCCGACTGTGGCCGGGTCGATGCCCATGATTTCCCACTTCTCGTTACTATCGTTGGGCACAGGGCCACAGTGCGTGTGCGAGGTGAAAAGCACCAGGCCCTTTCGTGGGATACCATATCGGGTTTCAACCTTGTCGGAAATTCGCCGTGTAATTGGTCGTTTGATACCAATCAGGTCAAGGGTGACCATGGCGAGTGCCTCGCCGCCCGGCTGTGTCAGCACAAGTGCCTTGGCATAAATGGGCTGTTCGACGCCTTTTGAAGGCTCTTTGCGGGCTGCATATCCGGCCAGCCAGACCTTGGCATCGGCCGGTGGTGTGATTTCAACGGAAGCCGCACCAGCCAGCCAGCCTGAAACGCCGGATGATGATTGCTGGGCCCGGGTTTTTACAATTGCCTGAGTACAAATCAATCCAGCAACGAACAGGATGAAACAATTGCTGTAAACCGGATTACGTTTCCAAGCCATTCGACCGAGCATGGAGTGATCCTTTCTCCAAGGCTTCCCGCTTATCAATCTTGTCTGTTTTGCCACGTTTCACACTGGTATTGCAGGGCTGTGACAATCGTTTTCAGACTAGAACCGAAACCAGAAAATTTGTCCAGTGAAATTGGTACTGATTTTCGTGTCTTTCACAGAAATCCAATCGTTAATTCAAGCTGCTGGATGTAAACGCTGCTTCTCGAAAAAAACTTGCTTGCATCGCGAAGCATCTGGTTATTAATTTGACAGCATATCAAAAAACGGGAGCCGAACCCACTTGCCTGAAAGCCCGAGACGAAGAACATGACAGCCCAACTGCAGAAACCGCTCCGATGGGCCATTCTGGGCTGTGCCCGCATCAGCCGCCGGGGCCTGATTCCAGGCATTCAGCAAAGTCATACAGGGCGACTTGAACTGATCGCGAGCCGACGAGCTGATGCCGCAGCAGCGTGGGCCCATGAGTTTAACATTCCACGCCACCTGGGCAGCTATGAGGCAGCCATTGCCGACCCCACAATTGACGCTGTTTATATTCCGCTGGCGAATGAAGAACACGCCCCGTTTGTGAAACTGGCAGCCGATGCGGGCAAGCATATTCTGTGCGAAAAGCCTCTGGCACTTGACGCGGAGGAAGCCCGGCAGATGGTGAGCTATTGCCGCCAAAAGGGCGTTGTTTTGATGGAAGCCTTCATGTGGCGGCACCAGCCACGCGTGAAGGCTTTAAGGGAAATCGTCGGGAATGGCCGGATTGGTGAATTGAAGCTGGTTCGATCAAGCTTTTCGTTTCCGATTGACATGTCTGACTGGCGGCTTGACCCGGCCAGAGGCGGTGGGGCTTTGTGGGATGTCGGGTGTTACGGAGTCTCGACCGTTCGGCTCTTTGCGGGCTCGGAACCGAAAGAAATCAAAGCCAGGGCGAGATTCAGCGATCGAGGGGTCGATCTGTCACTTGGCGCAACTCTGAAATGCGAAAACGGCGTTCTTGGTGTGATCGATTGCAGCTTTGAACAGCCCTTTCGATGTGTTTATGAGCTGGTTGGCTCAAGCGGATTCATCGAGGTTCCTGCCGCTTATCTTCCGCCTGAAAATCCGGTCGCTCGCTTCTTCGACGCAGACGGAAAGCTGGTTGAGGAGATGGCGTTCGACGGCCGAAACCAGTATGCATGTATGGTTGACAATTTTGCTGAAAGTGTTGCAGCAGGTTGCCTGATTTCTCCATCAGAAGACGGGCTTGATCAGATGATCGCCCTGACAGAAGTGTTAAAAGCTTGCCAATAAATAAAAAAAAGCCAAGACCCGGATTGAGTCTTGACTTTGATAGTTCAAAGGCGAAAAACGAAAACGTGATTCGCGGATGTCATTGCTATCGGAAGACTGAGCGATCAATAACGATCGCGACCGCCTCTGCCGCCGCCACCGTAGTCGCCGCGATCACCACGGCCACCACCGCCGCCGTAGCCACCACGACCACCACCGCCACCGCCGTATCCGCCGCGGCCACCACCACCGCCGCCGCCACCGTATCCGCCACCACCACCACCACCGCCACCAGGACGTGGTTCACGTGGGCGGGCTTCATTGACCGTCAGACGACGGCCCTGAAATTCACGATCATGCAGCGATTCAACAGCGTTTAACGCTTCTTCATCGCCGGTCATTTCAACAAAGCCGAAACCACGGCTTCGTCCAGTTTCCCGATCTTCGAGAACCTGCGCGGATACTACACTCCCATACTGGGAGAACAACTGGTCGAGGTCAGAACTTGTCGTGCGAAACGACAGGTTACCAACATATAACTTCTTACCCAATGTCAACTACCTGAAGCTACGGAGCTTTGGAACCGTTCAAGAACTTTCCGGGTTCCATCAGAAAGAGGCCGACAGCGGCCCTGCGGGGATCCAATAAGACCGACTAATCTACTGAAAGACTCCGGCGATCCACAAACAACCACAATAACTATTTCGAAAATTTATCCATTTGTAAAGATAAAAAATCGAAAAATCGATATTTTTTTCAAAATTATTGATAACCGACAGGGAAAATATTGTCAAGCACCATTGATTTTTATCAACACGATCATTTTGATGCTGATAACAGTTCGTCCTTAGGCTTAATCAACAGAACAAGGACCACGGAAACAATGGCAGTGCACGCAAAACCACCGAAAATCTGGCTGAGTGGCACTTGCTGGTCACGAAGGGCACCAAAAATCCAGTCGGCCAGGCCACCGCAACTGATACTGACCAGATTCATGATTCCATAGCCGGTCGCACGTAGCTCAGGCCTGACAATCTGGCAGAGAATCGGCATGTTGTTGCAGTCAAAAAAGCCCCAGCCCAAACCAAAAAGCACAAGGAATAAAATGGCTGTTATTAACGAGCCTGCACTGCCCACACCAAAAATGGCAGGCACAATCAGGCTCATGCCAATGGCACTGGTGAATATCCGGCCCCGCCTGTTGGTTTTCATCCACGAATCGGCAAGCGAACCACCCACGATGGCACCTATGATCGCCGCAACCTGCCAGTAAAGTGTCGCGGAAACCCCGGCCTTACCCTGACTGATATTAAATTGCTTCTGCAAAATTGCAGGCATCCAGTCGCGTACAACCCAGCCTGCCAGCGCCGGCAATGTAAAATAAAGCACCAGAAGAACAAACGAGTGATTTGTGAGCAATTCCAAAATAGCCTGACCAGGCCTGGGTTTCGCTGTTTTGGCTAACGACTGATCGGGCACATCAAGCCTTCGAGGAGCATCACGCAGAATTAAGACCAGCGGAATGGCGTAAAGCATTCCGAAATAGCCACATCCGACAAAAGCAGACCG